>JAYVZR010000354.1:0-3905 GCA_043783135.1 Ferruginibacter sp.
ACGGTATTAATATCTTTAACACCTCTTCATTAAAATTGGCTTGTTTGTTACTTGGCATAAAGCAAAGTTACTCCTAGCACTTCAAAATATTAATTAGCCAAATTTAATCTTGTGAAAATGTTCCTGCTATAGCAGATTCTTCATACCCACAATTCTGGCAACGTAAATTTGTCCATTGCGTGCCTTTCCGGTATTTTAAAGAACTGCCCTTAACGCATTTAAATCCCTCACTCCATAACACAGATTTATTTAGTTAGCAACTAACTATTTAAATTCGTTAAAAATAAATCCTAATACTTATTCCCGATTTATACGCCTGATTCTATAAAATTTTCTTGTCTGCTTTTGTGTTCTGAAGTATTTTTTTTACAAATGCTTGAAACCGCCTGCCTTATTAAACATGACCATTCCCATTGCTCCCATAATGCTAATCTTTTCTCTTTCTCGGCAGGGATTTTATTTCAGGAACCGGCACTTTTCAAAACCATCCCCTTACATTATTGCATATTATCGGCGAAATATTTCACGAATGATTAAAAATGCTGACAGCATTTTGACTGCCTGAAACATTCAACTTATGTACAAACTAATTAATTAGTAAATATGTAAAAGATCAATCAATGATGCCGTTTGATACCGCCCGCTATGCTAAATACCCTCATAGAATCATTGTTAACTGCGGCCAGCAATATTTTTTTACCATTTGCCAAACGAATAAGTGACATATCTTTTACATCGCCCTTCAAAATAAAACCGCTTTTTACTGCAGGCACTGAAGTGAATGTTTTATTAATGCCCCCCTGTAGAAAACAACCATAGGATGCGTCGAATCGCCCGGTCATTACCTCTGTCTGGTATTCGTTACCTGCAAGTATGATATCTTTAAATCCGTCATTGTTTACATCATTGCAAATGATAGCATTTACGGGCGCAAACTGTGCCTCCATTGGTAAAACATGCTTAATGAATTTACCATTCCCGCTATTTTCAAACCAACAGGTTCTTGTTTCATTACAATAAAGCTGCAGAAGGCTGTCTTTTGATTTGGTTTTAAAAATATCATTAAATGATGCCACGGCATAATCCTTGTAATGAAGAAATTTTTTTTTGATAGCTGGTACCTGTTCAGCAAATTGATTTCTACTAATACCAGGAAATGATCGCCTGACGCCATCGTTGTCTTTAATATAATAAAAGAAAATTGGATCTACTATACCATTGCCATCTATATCCGAGGCAAATAATTGCATCGGTTCATTTTCACTCACCTTATATAGACAATTGAGCCCCAGGTTACCGGCAATAAGGTCATCATCTCCGTCACCATCAATGTCAGTTGCAATAAGGCTTCGCCACATACCATTCATTTGTGTTAGCCCTGTAGATGCAGTTGTTTCAACTAAATTACCATGATTGTTTTTAAAAAACCGTAGCGGCATCCATTCACCGGCAATAATCAAATCTAATTGTTTATCATTATCAAAATCGGTCCACACAGCTGCCGTAACCATACCTGGTTGTTGCAAAACAGGACAAACTTTAGCAGTAACATCGGTAAAAACGCCCTTGTTGTTTTGTAATAAAAAACTTTGTGGCGGCATCGGGTATTTTTTTGAAACCCTTCCTCCAATAAATAAGTCAAGGTCCCCGTCGCCATCATAATCACCAGCGCTTACACAGCCGGCAATTGTTTTTACTGAATTGGGAATAGCATCAGGCCGCAAACTGAAATTTCCTTTTCCGTCATTAATATATAAACGTGGTTTGTAATAAACTGAATTTTCATCATACTGAACATCCCCATTTGTAATAAGCAGGTCTTGATCGCCATCACCATCAGCATCAAATAAAATACAACTTTCATCCTCTTCCATCTTGCTACTATCAGTAAGATTTTTAGAAGAAAAAGAAAGGTCCTTCTGCCCGGTAAATATTTTTCCTGAAAAATTAAATCCTCCACCCACAAAAAAATCCATTATTCCGTCATTATTAATATCACCAGATGTTATAAACGGGCCTAACTGTGAATATTTCTGTGGCAATAATCTATTCACTGCAAAATCGTTAAATATATTATCATAGTGCCTGTATAAAATTCCAGAGCTCGAGGAGATATCTGAAAAAAGCCTATCAGCCAACATCGGTAGTAAAGAATTAGTGAGACTGGCATTTTGCCAGGAAAGAACAATCAGTGTATCGGTAGAAAGATTTTTAATAAATTGTTTTTTATTGTCGGGCCATATTACAGTGAGTGAATCAATATGATCATATTCCCCAACTCCAAAAATTATTTGCCTGTCAACAGTTGAAAAATATCCCCGAACTGGATATTCCTCCTGCATCTGCACCATTCCATTAGTATAAATCAGCACTTTTGCGCCAATCCCTGCAGTATTTAAACTATCCCCCTTTAAACAGATACTTAAATAGTGGTTATGCGGGGCGTTGCTTTTTGAGCTGGTACTGTTAATAAAAACAAATGCTTTTTTATTAATATTATTAACTATCAGATCGAGGTCGCCGTCATTATCCAGGTCAGCATAAGCTGCTCCATTCGACATTGATGGTTCATTGATACCAGCATTTTCAGAGACATCCTCAAAACCATAATTGTGATTATTAAGGTACAAGTAATTACTAAGGTTAACGTGTTTTAGTGAAGCAAGTTTATTTCTAATTAATATTTGCTGTTCTTCTTTAGTTTTACCATTGGCAAAAATTTGATTGCTGAATTCCAGGAAGTCTGCATTAATAAAATCACGGCCAATGCCATTGGTAATATGCAAATCTTTCCACCCATCATTATTAAAATCTGCCATTAAAACGCTCCAGCTCCAATCAGTTGCCGCTATCCCTGCCAACTGCCCTATTTCACTAAAAAAAGGGGTACTTGTATCGTTTGACAATATATTACCATTGTTTAATTGTAACATATTTCGCATAAATTCAGGTTCATACCCCATTGAGCGTTCTGCTTGATACCGGTCATAATTCATAAAAGAGAAAGATGTTTTCTTTCGTTCATTATATTCCGGCAACATATCAAGTGTAACAATATCTGCTAATCCATCATTATTAAAATCTGCTGCATCAACTCCCATACTTGAATAAGACTGGTGCTGAACGGCCTTACTGATACAATTTACAAAAGTTCCATCTTTATTATTCAGCCATAATTCATCATTTGATACAAAGTCGTTGGCCACATAAATATCCGGCCAGCTATCATTATTAAAATCACTTACAACAACGCCTAAGCCAAACCCATCTTCTTTTATACCTGCCTGAATAGAAACATCGGAGAAAACGGGGTGATTAGACCCTTTTGAACAACCATCATTCCTGTATAATTTATCATTTGCGGGTGAATGACCTGACCTGTCGCGTGGGTAAATATTATTTGCATTAGGCCCATTTAATAAATAATTGGTGAGATACATATCCAGGTCTCCGTCTTTATCATAATCAAAAAAAACAGCTTGAGAGGAATACCCAGTATCGGCCAGTCCGTATTCAGCAGCTTCTTCTTTAAAAGTAAGATCGTGTTGGTTAATGAATAATAAATTCTTTGAACGGGTAACAAGATTTTTCCCAAAAGTACAAACATAAATATCATCATACCCGTCATTATTGATATCAATTATACTAACGCCTGTAGCCCAATCAGTAGTTTTTATTCCTGCTGTTTCTGTAATATCATCAAATTTATTATTACCTTTATTAATATACAACCGGCTGGTGACCTGGTTTCCGCTAAAAAAAATATCTTTTAATCCATCGTTATTAAAATCTCCAATTCCAACCCCACCACCCATATAGCCAAATTCATTTATAAAAGACCTGGACGAATCATCTTCATGAATATCATTACTAAAATCGATACCCGATTCTGCAGCACTTAATGG
>JAYVZR010000355.1:0-10362 GCA_043783135.1 Ferruginibacter sp.
TGATAACTGGAAACAGTTTGCCGGGGCAGCCCTTAAAGACT
The DNA here is from genome assembly GCA_043783135.1 of Ferruginibacter sp. GTDB lineage: Bacteria > Bacteroidota > Bacteroidia > Chitinophagales > Chitinophagaceae > Ferruginibacter. Next base: position 42 of record JAYVZR010000355.1, read on the forward strand.
CTGTAAATATCGCTGCTATTTCTGCAAAAGAAAAAGAAGTATTAAGCCTAAGGTTAAAAGCCGCTGTTGCCAGGCAGGTATGGAGAAACGAAGGGCTTTACGAAATATTAAATATGCAGGATAGTACTATAAAAAAAGCATTAGAAGTATTGAAAAAATAAATTGCCTAGCAGTAAAGTGCTGTTATTGCTATTCATCATTAAAACCGGTGTTTAGTTAATTGATATACTTAAACATAACTTTTCTAAAATTGGATTATTAAATTTTATTCAGCTATTTTTACAGACGATAAATACTGTTTGCAGCAGTCTGATTTATTGAAAGTAAACCTAAACCTATTTGAAAAATATGAAAAAAATTATCAGTATTGCCCGGGGTCAAAAAATGCTTCAACCTAATACAGGCTCTACCTTTTTATCAGTATTTTTTTATAATATAAATCAACCTGTGCAAGATCCAGGTAATATTTTCGTTAAATATTATAGCTAACCTCCAAATTGTTATTTTTATGAATAGAAGAGTATTGGGTTTATTATTGTTTGTACAAATTTTATTTTTTTGCCCATCTTGTATCGACACAAAAAAACTTACCTATTTTAATGATGTAAATGAAACTGTTCTTGCGTCTAATTATGAGGATAATGTAGAGCATAAAATTCAAAATAACGAGTTGCTGAGTATTCATATTACCAGCCCTACACCCGAGGAAACAGCCTATAAAATTTTCAATACTACCAACAATTATGAAATCACCGGCACTACTGCTGCAGGCTCCAGGGCAGGGTATTCCGGCTACCTTGTAAATTCAGAAGGCAACATTGAAATACCTTTATTGGGACCGATTAAAGCTACAGGCCTTACCAAAACAAAACTAAAGGAATACATTATCCAAAAGATAACTGAAAAAAAGCTTTTAATAGATCCCATTGTGGATATACGCTTCATGAATTATGAAGTAACAATCATAGGTGAAGTAGCAAGGCCCACTGTGATTACTGTGCCAAATGAAAAAATATCATTGATAAAAGCATTGGGCGTTGCCGGTGATATTACTGTGTACGGAAAAAAAGAAAATGTGATGCTTATAAGGGAAAGTGAAGGGAAAAAAATAGTTAAACGTATTGATCTTAATTCAAGCAAATTTCTTCAATCAGCTTACTATTACCTGCAGCCAAATGATGTGGTATATGTAGAGGCCAATAAAAACAAAGAAGCAAGTGTAAACCGCAGCAGAAATATTATACCGATAGTATTAAGTTCCTTTTCAATAGTATTAATTGTATTAAACAGAGTAATAAAATAAGCCGAATAACCCAATTAAACATAATGCAATCCAGAGTTAACAAAACACAAAAAGAAGAAAGTCAGTTGAACCAGGTACTGGCAGGCTATATCATTTATTGGCCATTATTTTTAATCTGTTTACTGCTGGCCGGTGGTGCAGCCTATTTTTATGTTCGCTATGCCATACCCAAGTATGAAGCAAATGCAACATTAATTATAAAAGATGAAAAAAAGGGATACGAAGATTCTAAACTGATGGAGACGCTGGATATAATCAGTACAAAAAAAATTATTGAGAACGAAACAGAGGTGTTGCAATCAAGGATATTGATAGATAGTGTTGTTACAAAGCTGCACCTGTATGCACCCATTGTGCAGGAAGGAAATCTTAGGACAGAATCAGCCTATAGTACCAGCCCGGTGGTGATAGAAGCAAAATATCCGGAGTACATAAAAAAGTTTGAAAAAATATTATTGCAATATGATAGTAGTACCGCTACAGTAAAACTTAATAATAGTTTTTCGGGTAAAATAAATGAATGGCTAAAAACCCCTTATGGAGAACTAAGATTTATTACCAACCCTTACTACTATGGCCCCCTGGGGGTAAAACCATTTTTTTTCACGCTTTACAAAGTACAAGATATTAGTGGCCGTATTTTGAGTGCCATCAAAGTATTCCCTTCAAGCAAAACATCCAGCGTATTAGAATTATCTTATACCGATGAATCACCAGAAAGGGCAGAGGACATCCTAAATACATTAATGCATTTCTATAACACAACAACAATAGCCGAAAAAAACAACCTTGTTAAAAACACATTGGCTTCTATTGAATCAAGATTAAGTGTGGTTGGAAGGAACCTTGATTCTATCCAAAGAAAAGTACAGGAGTTTAAGACAAATAACAAGGCAATAGATCTTAGTTCACAGGGAAATACTTATCTCACCAGTGTTACTTCCAGCGATGCTAAGCTGGGAGAAGCCAACGTTCAATTGTCTGTATTGGACCAATTGGAAAAATATGTTACCACTAATGATAATATTGGGGTACTTCCATCAGGCGTTGGCATTAATGATGCTACACTTACACAGCAGATGACGAACCTGAATAACTCACAAATAGAATATGAAAAACTGAAAAAAACGGTTGGGGAAGGTAACCCAATGTTGCAGTCCCTTAAAGAACAGATTGATAATATCAAACCGAATATATTATCAAACATACAAACCCAGCGCAGAAATATCCAGACAAGCAAAAATAATATTTCTTCTACCAGTGGAAAATATAATTCAATGCTGTCCGGCATACCAGAAAAGGAAAGGCAACTACTGGAAATAAACAGGGATCAGAATATACAAAGCGGTATCTATTCGTTTTTATTACAAAAAAGGGAAGAGAGCGTATTATCATATACCAACACCAATACAGACAGTAAAATTGTAAATTTTGCACAGGCTGATAACCAGCCGGTAAGCCCTAAAAAAAAATTGATCTATCTTGCATCGCTGTTATTTGGCCTTATGTTGCCCATAGTTTTAATCAATGGCAGAGAATTAATGAACAACAAAATTTTGTACCGCAGGGAAATAGAAGCCCTTACCAGCATCCCGGTTATTGGCGAAATTGTTTTCAATAAATCTAAAAGCTCGTTGGTATTAGAGCCCGGCAAAAGAACATTTATTGCAGAAGAATTTAGAAAGATAAGGGTATCCCTTCTTTTCCTTGGCATTGATTCTTATCATAAAAAGATATTGGTTACTTCCAGCATACCTGGCGAAGGAAAAAGTTTTATTGCTGCTAATCTGGCTGTAAGCCTTGCTATGACTGGTAAAAAAGTAGTACTGGTAGATGCCGATTTGCACAATCCTTCTTTGGGAAAGCTTTTTAATGTATCAACGGAAGAAGTGGGAGTAAGTGATTATTTATTGGGCGAAAAAACCGCCGAGGAAATTATCAGGCCAGTGCCAACCCACGAAAATTTAAGTTTTATATCCTCAGGCGGCTTGCACCCTACCCCATCTGAGTTGTTAGAAAACGGCCAGATCCAGAAATTTATTTCATATCTTGAAGGTAAATTTGATTTAGTGATTATAGATACGGCGCCGGTAGTGTTGGTAACAGATGCTTATCATTTATCTTCACTGGCAGATGCCACTTTATACGTTATCCGTCATAAGTACACCCCAAAAATGCTTGTAAAACGGATTGATGAAAATAATAAAATCAATTCCCTAAAAAACCCGGCTGTTATATTTAATGGCGTAAAAGACCGGGGCTTCTTAAAAAATAATTATGGTTACGGCTACGATTATGTTTATGGAGGTAGCCAAAAAATAACTAAAGGAAAGAAATTAAAAGCTTAACTTAGTTGCCCTGTTGTTATTTACAGTACATCAATCCACTTATCCCCGAAAACCAGGTCCTATATCCTTTGAGCTAACTACCAATCATCATTCTATTGAAAAGCTGCACAATTTTTTAATCATTAAAAGATTTCAAAATGAACAAGAATTGGTATGCAGTTTATACAAAAAAGCAATGCGAAAAAAAGGTGGCTTCACAGTTATCCAAAAAGAAAATAGAAGCCTTTTGTCCTCTTAACCGGATTACAAACAATTACGGGGACCGTAGAAAAATGGCATACGAGCCACTGTTTCCATTGTTTGTATTTGTGTACGTTACCGAAGCGGAAATGGCGGTAGTGAGGCAAACAGGCGATGTAATAAATTTTGTGTACTGGATTGGCAAACCGGCTATATTTAAAACACCCGAAATTGAAAATGTTGCTCATTTTGTTGGAACCTACTACAATATAAAAGTTGAAAAAATTGCAGTAAATTCAAGTGGTATGGTCCGTATCAGCAATGAACCACGTATTGATTTGAACATAGGTTCAATATCTTTAAAAACCACCTCTATTAAACTCAGTTTGCCTTCTTTGGGGTATGCCATGAGTGCTGTAACAGAAAAAAGCAGCATCGACGAATTTGACTATGGTTTTGAAAATTTGAAGATGCTGATTTGATAATAATTTCAACTAATTAAAATATCTTTTTGTAGCCCATACCGTAAAACCCTGGTATTAGCGATGAGTTTTATTATGCATTTACAGTTTATTCCGTAGCAGTTTTTTTTTATGAAATCCTGATGAAGATCAAAACTATTACACCGACTCCAAAACATACTGATAATATTTATAAACCGTTAGGCAATTGTAAATCCTGAACGGTTTTTTTATGCCTTTATGCGTAGCATCGTTGTATATAGTAATATTGCAGGATATTTTTCTGGAAACTGTCTAAATATGAGAAATAATTAGTTAAGGTTTTCGTTAATAGGATATGTTTATTGAAATGTTGAAACAATTGATAATTTTTAAAATAAAAAATGATACGATATTACAAAAAGTTTTATTTCCTGAAAGTGTACGAAAATTGGTTTCAGTATAAATATAGGTTGCAGGATGTATTTGGATTGAATGTATATTGGAATATAAAAAGACAGGATACCAGGAAAATACCAGGCATAAAAAATATTTCCCATACTGTAGAGCTTGACCTGGAACAGGATGTGGAAACCATTTATACAAATTTTTCAAAACAAATAAGGCAGCAGGCAAAAGCAGCCGAAAATGAAGGCATTACCTGCTACTTTCATCAGCAGATAGATGAATTTGTAGATTTCTTCAACGACTTTGCCATGAAAAAAAATACCGACATGGTAAGCCGCAGGCGCATTGAAGAAATGGGTGCAGACATACAACTGAGTTTTGCAGTACATAATGGCCAGGTATTGGCAGCACATAGTTATTTAACAGATAAAGAAGCCGGCATTGTAAGGCACCATCATTCAGCTACCAGGCGCTTAGATGAAAATACAGATAGGAACCTGATTGGCAGGGCCAATAAATATTTAACTGCAAAAAATATTGTTCTTTTTAAAGAACAGGGCTTTAAAACATTTGACTTTGGCGGATATGCGAAGGACACTACCAATGAAAGTTTGAAAGGCATTAATAATTACAAACTACTGTTTGGTGGCAGAGTGACAGATTCTGTCAATTACTTTTCTTTTAATTATTGGTTGATGAAAAAAATATCAAAATTACTGGGAATGGGAGGAAAAGTTTAATTATAACATATCCGGCTTTGATAAATAATACCAAGCTTAATTAATCTGTAAAGCAAAAGGGAATTTATAAAAAGAAAATAGTTTTTCTTTGCCAAATTAAATAATAGCCAAAGGCGGATATTGTTTAAAAAAATTACAAAACACTGTGACCCAGTATTGCGAAGCTGTGCAAAATAATAAAAATAAAAAATGATTAAAATGCCCGTTTACACACCCTCTAACAGATACAAATAATTATGATTTCGATAAAAAACCATTTATTAAATTTAAAGAAAGGGCAATCAAGAACGGCAAAAGCAAGCAGGCAGGTACTTTATTCTTTTTTTCTTCAGGGCATCAGTATTGTAATAAGCCTTATATACGTACCATTATTATTAAATTATTTATCGCAGGAAAAATATGGGATATGGCTTACGCTCAGTTCTATATTGGGCTGGTTTAGTTTTTTCAATATAGGGCTGGGTTATGGGATGCGTAATAAACTTACAGAGGCTAATGCAAAAGGTGATAAAAGTTTAGGTAAAAAATATGTAAGTACCACTTATGCCACTTTGATTTGTATTTTTTCCGCAGTGCTGCTGGTGTTTCACATCATCAACCCATTTATAAACTGGAACAGTGTATTAAATTCCAAAACTATTTCCGGGCACGACCTGTATCTGCTAACCTCTATTGTTTTTACATTTTTTATTGTCCGTTTCATTGTTCAGCTAATAGGGGTAATTTATATTGCCGATCATAAATCATCTATTAATAATTTTATTACCGCAGCAAGTAACCTCCTGTCGTTAATTATCATTCTCATTTTAATCAAATTCACCTCACAAGGTAATCTTGTTTTATTGGGCTGCATCATCACCATAATGCCGGTGCTGCTTTTTATATTTCTCTCTATATACGCTTTTAATAATAAATACAAATATTTAAGACCCTCTTTTAAAGCGATTGATTTTAAACTGAACAAAGGTGTTACTTCATTGGGTGCCAGGTTTTTCTTGCTGCAGATAACAGGTATTATACTTTATTCTACTGCCAGTGTTTTTATATCACAATTTTACGGCCCCAAGGAAGTGGTGGTTTATAATTTAGTGTTTAAATATTTCCAGTTGCCCACTATGGTAAATACTATTATCCTTTCTCCCCTATGGTCTGCGGTTACTGATGCTTATGTAAAAGAAGACTTTGATTGGTTAAAAAAAACCATGAAAAGATTAAACCTGCTGTCATTGGTTTTCATAAGCGGTATCGTGGTAATGGTTTTTATCAGCAAATATGCTTTTAAACTTTGGATAGGGGATTCAATTAAAGTACCCATGAACCTGGTAGTTTTAATGGCATTATACAATGCAATGATCATTTATTTAGCCCCTTATTCTTATTTTATTAATGGTACAGGGAAACTAAAACTTACTATCATATTTTCAATTGTAGGTACTTGTCTTTATTTTTTATCTATCTATATTTTTGGAAAACGCTTCAATGACAGCAGTGGTGTTTTAATTGCCATTCTAATTCCATACATATTATCTGTTACTATACAGCCTTATCAGGCAAGGCAGATTTTAAAGAAAAAAGCTACAGGTATCCTTTTAGAATAAGCCTGCAAAAAAAAATCAATTCTTACATTAAAATGTATAAATGGAAATAAAAAAGCCGCTATATCTCTTTATTATATCTTTCTCTTTGTTGGCTTGCCTTAGGGTTATCAACAGGGAGTTCAGTGTTTTAAACGCTGCTACATTTACACTGGTATTTTTATTGTCTTTATCAGTTAGCTTATATGCTTTAACAAAACTTATTAATGAATTCAACTTAGAAAGCCAATACCTGAAAAGGATACTTGCTGTATTTTTTTTTTACGAATTAATAATAATAGTAAGGGGATTGTCTTTCGATTATAATTCTATAAAAGATTTATTACAGTCTGACTACACATTTTGGGTGTATCTTATTCCCCTGTTTATATTTTTTGATAAACGATTGCCCACCCTGGTTCTTTTAACAGATATTCTGTATTATTTAGGTGTGTTTTTTTTAATTGCCTGCATATTGCACCCATCTTTTATAACAAAGCGATCTACTGCTGAAATATTCATACACCCTTTTGCTTTTGGATGTGGTTTTTTATTATTGAATGCCCGGTATTTATCAAAAAGGAAGAGGGCCGTTGCCCTATTGGCGTTGCTTGTTAGTGTTGCTTCTTTTGCTTTTTTGGCCAGGCGCAATGGAATTGTATCATACACAGGTTTCATTTTGGCCGGCTTGGCACTCAACGCAAAAAATTTAAACTCCTCAAAGTTTTTTAAAATACTCCCCGCTTTTGCCGCTATTGCCATAATTATTCTTTTAAATACGGATACTTTACCTGAATCGTTAACCAAAAGATTAAACCAGCGGCTTACTGAAGACTCCAGATCTTATGTGGTTGATAATTTATTTGCAGATATGGAAGATAATATTGTTTTCGGAAAAGGTATGAATGGCTACTATTACAGCCCCATGGGTGGTGGTGGTGAAAATGAAGATGGGATAGAGTTTAGTATTCAGGAATACCGTAACGTAATTGAGAATGGTTACTTACAGCTTTATTTAAACGGGGGTATTATATACATGGTATTATTTGTGCTGGTTTTGCTGCCAGCCGCTCTCTTGGGTATATTCAAATCTTCCAGCCAATTTGTGCAGGCATCGGGCATCCTTATTTTTTTATGGCTGGTTGATATGTTTATTTTTGGTTTGCCCCGTCTTACGCTACAATATGTGCTGGTATGGATATGTGCAGGTATTTGTTACAAAAAAAGTTTAAGGGATACACCAGATGAAGAAATAAGTGACGCATTTTTAAATTATAAAGACTATGAGGATACTTTGGTTCACTAATACCCCTTCAAAGGCCGCCAGCGATTTTGGCTATAAAAGTTATGGAGGTGGGTGGATATCTGCCCTGGAATCTTTAGTAGTGGCAGAACAGGTGCATGAGTTGGGTATTTGTTTTTTTTACAATGGGAAGGATTACAAAAAAGTTATAAAAGACAACGTTATTTATTATGGGATACCCTTTGAACAGGAAAATTTTTTACACCGCATTATCAACCGTCAAAAAGGAAATTTAAACGATACAAAAAGCCCCTTTATTGATAATATTATTGAAGATTTTAAGCCAGATTTAATTCATGTATTTGGCACCGAACAAGGGTATGGTAAATTGCTGATTAATAAATTTGATAAAGTTGTATTTCACATTCAGGGCCTTGTAGGGCCTTATGCAGAAGTTTTTTTTCCCAATGGGTTTTCTAAAAATGCTGTATTAAGAAAAAGTAATTTAAAAGAAATTTTTCGTGGCATTACATTTTATCACCGTTATTTATCAATCAAACAAAAAGCCCCCAGGGAAAAAGAAATTATTAAACAATGGAAATATTTTACAGGCCGTACAGACTGGGACAGGAATTATGTAAAACTTATCAACCCCAATAGCACCTATTTTCATTGTGAAGAATTATTAAGAGAGGAATTTTTTTTCCATCAATGGGTATCGTTGCCAAAGCCTGTGGCAGGCCAACCCATTATCATTGGCAGCACCATCAACCCCAATATTTACAAGGGGCTCGACTTGATTTATAAAGTAGTAAAGCTGTTAAAAGATTACAATATTTGCTGGAAAATTTTTGGCATCACCGAAGACAGGGACGTAAACAGGATGGTAAAAAAAATGATGCACATAACAGAAGCCGAACCTGCTATAAAATTTTATGGACAGGTACCAGCCCCGCAATTAATTGAAGAGCTTAAAACCTGTCATTTTTTTGTACACCCTTCTTATATTGACAACAGCCCAAACAGTGTGTGTGAAGCCATGCTGCTGGGTATGCCTGTTCTTTCATCATCTGTAGGTGGTGTAAATTCCTTAATTACACACAAAGAAGACGGCTTCTTATTTAACCCTTATGATCAGTATGAACTTGCAGGTATTTTAGTACACCTGATAAATAACTATGGTACAGCATTGGAGTTAGCAAAAAAAGCAAGGATCAGGGCTTTAAAAAGACACTCGCCGGAAGATATAATTAGTGTGCTCAATAAAATTTACGACAATATTAAATATGCCTGAAAAAATACTTTGAAGTACTTTGACCTCTTTTCAAAACACGATAAATAACCTGTATAATAACTGTAATTGATTCATCGTTGATGCAATTTAAAAGGGTAATTTTATAACAGTTAATGATCAGCTTTTCTTCTCATTACTAATGACAGATTTACAAGGAAAAATAATAATCAAGATAAGGAACTGGCGCTTGCGTTTGCTTGAATTATATTCTACATACAGGATGGGCGCAGAGATGTCCATCAAAAAAATAAGCTATGGTAAGGGTGTACGCTTTTGGGGTACGGCCTGCATGATACGCTTCCCCCAATCTACCATCCGCATTGGTAACCGTTGCAGTTTCAGGAGTGATAGCAATTCTAACCTGATTGGCATAAACAGAAAATGTATATTATCTACACATAGCAAAACAGCAACAATTTTATTGGGTACCAATTGTGGGCTAAGCGGCACCGTTATAGGTGCCAAAGAAAAAATTGTATTGGGCAATGATGTGCTGTGTGGCGCCAATACCCTCATCACAGATTTTGACTGGCATGGTATAGAAGCTGATAAAAGAAGGAGCTGCTCTGGTGATGCAGAAGAAATTATTATTGGCAACAATGTTTTTATCGGCTATGGCAGTATTGTACTGAAAGGGGTAACCATTGGAGATAACAGTGTGATAGGCGCCAATAGTGTAGTTACAAAAGATATACCTGCCAATGTAATTGCAGGCGGCAACCCCTGTAAAGTAATTAAAAATTTATAACCCTTTAAAAAGAAAAAGAATTTCAAAAACAACTGCATGAATT
>JAYVZR010000356.1:0-3893 GCA_043783135.1 Ferruginibacter sp.
TTTTTATTTCCCTCTATCAACCTATGTTGTTAACTTGCCTGATATTTGTTGAATACTCCCCATATATGAAGCCGTTAAAATTTATTGGGTTACCATTTTTCGTCTTACTGACAATATTGCTGTTTTCTTGTAGTACACCAAAAGCATTAGAGTACCGGGAGTTTAAAAATCTTACAATAGAAAAATTGGGATTCTCTTCTTCAGCAGTAAAAATGGACATCATTTATTTTAACCCAAACAATTATGGGTTACAGTTAAAAAATACAGATCTGGATATTTTCATCAATGATATTTATTTGGGGCACACTGCACAGGAATATGAAATTACCCTTCCCCGGAAAGAGGAATTTGCCATCCCATTAAAAATAGAGGTGGATATGAAAAACCTTTTCAAAAATGGTTTCATGGTTTTTTTAAAGAATGAAGTAATAGTGAAAGTGAGTGGCTCGGTAAAAGTGGGCAAAGCAAATGTATTCATCAGTTTCCCTGTGAGGTATGAAGCTGTACAGTCGTTTACTATTTTTTAAGATATGGGATTAAACCCTGCATTAATGGGATGTTATTGAAAGTGAGATTTAAAATAGAAATGAACTTACCCTTATCGGTTTTTGAAAGATTATTCAGATCTAAAAATGATTTTCAAGATTTCTATAATGGTAAAAGTGACCTATAAGGGCACCAACCACGGCGGATCGCCACGGTTGATCTATCCAGCAACAAAATATAGTAAAACGTAAATTGTTTTTAGACAGCTTCTAAAGAAACGAAGTACCAGGATTACATTGGTATTATTATCCTTTTATAAAAGTAACAAGACTGTCATTTTACGGACAGCCCTGTTACAATAAATTTGTCCGGCTCTTTGGTATCCACAATTAAATCAATTTTCAGTCTATTTTTTTCCACTGGCTGATACTGCACCAATAGCTGCACCTGCAATGCCTGCAATGACAGTGAAAGCAATCACATCAGCAGCCATTCCTTTTTTACTTAGCATAAAACTAGTGCCGTAAATGATACAATCTACAGCAGCCACCATCAAAAAGCCAACAATACCGCCAGTAACCAATCCGCCGGCAAGCGTATTAACATTAGCTTTTATAAATATATACGCCAGCAATAAACCCTGCAGCAGGTTGCCAATGATAATGTATAAAAATTCCATATCGGTACGATCCACATGCCCAATCTTACCAGCATTATGCAACATGAAATCTGTAAGGAGCTTGCCATATACCAACCAGCCTAATAAAAAGAAAATAACCCCGCCGGTAATAGCGCCAATAAAAAGTTTTTTAATGTCCATGATAAATGTTTTAAGGTTTTAGGAGATAATTTGCTAAACAAGATAATGGTTAGTTTTTCATTTTGCAAGTACTATCACAGTTTAGTGCAAAAATTGGGTACAATCCCTGAAAATAATTCAGGGAGAACCTATAAAGCACGTAAGCAAAGTTTGATTAAAGATGATAATAACTTAGACTAATATATTTAAACTCAAAACTTGTGTGAATGGTATAATTCCATTATGAATTCTCTGTATAATATTTTACCGGCTGCAACCAGAATGAAATTTTAATATTGTTTGGCTCCCGGTATTTTGCATAACTGGTATCTATAAACCATACCGGGCTCCAAAAGTTTCCAGTCCATTTCGTATCAAGGATAACATCATTCCCTTTTCCATTAGTAGTCATGGAACCAGGTAATTTTATTTTATCGGAAAGGCTTTTATTAAACCATTGTTGTTCTGTTCCTTTATCCAATGAATCAATCTGAAAACCCCATTCACCTGAAAGATCTATCCGGTTAGCTGATTTATTTTTTTGGTATTTGCTACTTGACCTGACACAGTAGTTATTAATAACTGTAATGCAACGAAGATTATGTACACAAATTGGGGGGCTTTCATTGCTATTTGATTTTTTAGTTGGTTATTAAAATGGTATGCTTTGATATTTTGGTTGATACCGAATAAAAAAGTATTGTTGATAGATCATACTTCTTACATCGCAAATGAAAACCGGATTGTTGCTGATTGATATAATTAATGGTACCTGCAAAATGATTTTTATTTCCACACAATTACCAGCATGCCCATAAATACCAATCCTGCACCAATCAATAATTTAGGGGTAAGTGGTTCTTTTAAAAAAAGAAAAGAAAGCAATATGGTAAATATGATACTGCCCTTATCTATAGCCGTTACTTCAGAAACTTTTCCTAATTGCAATGCTTTGTAATAAAACAACCAGGATAAGCCGGTAGCCACCGCAGACAGTGAAAGGAACAACCAGTTATTTTTACTTAAATTATTGATACCACCGGCATTGCCTTTAAAAAATACAATACCCCACGTAATAAATAAAATAATGCCCGTACGGATGGCAGTGGCTAAATCTGAGTTTACTTCCTTAAGCCCGGCTTTGGCAAATATTGCTGTAAGGGCGGCAAAAAAAGCAGAAATCAGGGCATATAACAACCAGGTGGGCATAGTAATTATTTTATTGTTTTACAAAATTTAATTGGTACAAGTATGTCATCCTGCAAGGCAGATAAAATATTGCGCTGCAGTGTGCAATCCTTTTTTTAATACATGACATAAAGATAAAGCAAAGGAGGTGTTTATAGTTTTAATATCACTAAAGTGGTAGGCATGGGAACATATAGTATTGCTGCTAAGGCAAACTTTTAGGTAGTTGTAAAACCAATACCGCTGCCGTTTCCGGCAATTATTATCAGGTACAAGTTGAAGTTTTAGCTTTTGAAATTAATAAATGATTTATCATGCCGCAAGTGCTGTTTAGTGGCAGTGATGCAAAAAAAGAATGGGGAATATTATACACAAAATGAATTATGAAATTCATTTATTAATTAATTACCGGGGTTTAAAATTTATTTATAGCTGATAGACACTCTAAAAACGGTGGCATGTATTTGGCAAACTTTTATAGAATATCAATTTAAATTTGAAATATATCTTTAATCAAAAAAATCAATAACATGTCAGCTCTAAAAATCATCAATTGCAAAGCAGGTCTTATTTTATTAACCTTGTTGTCATCTTTTGCAAGTTTTGCACAAGATAAAAAGATAGATATAAATGTCGATCTTAATAAAAACGGCAATTGGTATGCACAGCCTTGGGTATGGGTGGTAGGTGGTGCAGTTTTTATTTTGTTATTGGTGGCTATAGTAAAAAGCAACAATTCTAAAAGTTAATGGCTGTCTGCCGCTTTAATATATTTAATCCCTTTTGAAAATAAAACATCCATTTTCCTGTACCCTTAAAAAATTATTATTATTGGTATCCATTGGGATCCCTATCAATCATTAACGTTAAAAAGTTAATGATTTTTTTTGTTAGATGAAGTGCAGCAGGCGCAGCCGAAACTAAGCGGTTAATATATTACTTCGCCCCTTATCTACAAAAATAAATATGAAACTGTAAGGATTGTTGTTGAACAGAAGCGAAAAAAGAAGACTGTCAGCCCCCTTGCTGTATTTCTACAGGATGGATGTTTTCGGCTTCAAAACTTTCTACCGGGGCATTAATGATATTTTTACCGTGATTATTATTTTTCTTCAGTTGCCATGTTGTTTATTTTTGTATTGATGATATTTTTTCACAATCCAAAGATTTAATAAATTTCATAAATCAATGCTGTGCAAAAGGGAAATTTAAGGGGTTAATTGCTACAACTTACGTGTAGCAATTTTTTGTTAATGCTGAATAATTAACAAGCAAACAACATAGCGTAGCAAAACAGCTAACTACTTTTGATTAACGTAGGAAAAAGCTTTAAAAAATAATTTTAAAAAATAAACATGAAGGATTTAACGAGGTATTTAACTATGCTGTTTGCTATAATCCCACTATCTGCATTGCTATG
>JAYVZR010000357.1:0-10326 GCA_043783135.1 Ferruginibacter sp.
CATTTAACGCCTACGCATAATTCACTCAACGGTGCAGGGGTTCTTTCCTGTTTATTTATTTCTATCAATCCTTCAAAAGTTTTTTTAATAGCACTGGCCACCAGCTGCTCTTCACTTTCTGATTGCTGTTGTTCAAAAATAAATAATGGCTTATCGAAGTCGGGGTTTTGTTTTTTAACATCAGCAACAAAATCCTGTGTCTGTAAATTCTGGCAACCCAGACTTAATACAGTTACACCTCCAACATTTGGATGATTGGCATAAGCGGCCAATAAAGCGCTTAGTGTTGCAGCATCCTGGCGGGTACCGCCACATCCACCCTGGTGATTAAGAAATTTTATACCATCTACATTTTTAAATACCCTGTTAGCACTATGAACAGGAGCCAGCTGCACGGTAACCGCATCAATACTTTCACCCTGCTGGTATGCTTTTAATAACTGGCTGGTGTATTGAAGGTATTTATCACTTACAGCATAGCCCAATTCATTGTGCAGGGCTTCCCGTATTACATCCATGTTCCGGTTTTCGCAAAATACGGTTGGTACAAACAGCCAGTAATTTGAAGTACCTACACGGCCGTCTTTTCTTTTATAACCATTGAATGTTTTGTTTTTGTATTTGTCAACATTGGGGGGCTCCCACTTAAAATCAACTTTTCTAAAAGCATAAGGGTCTGCCGCATGTTTACAATTATCTGTTGTCATCAGGCCTCCTTTTGCAATAGCATATTGCGCTTTACCAACAAGAACCCCATACATAACTACTTCATCACCGGCTGCCAAATCGCTGGTAAAAAATTTATGTTTTGCCTTAATTGCATCCTGAAGTATAAATGTTTCTTCATTAAAAATAATGTTTTCGCCTTTGGGCAAATCAGTTAATGCCACCAGCACATTATCTTTTGGATGCATTTTAACTACCTGCCTTTTCATTCCTTTTTCCACCATACCAAGATGTTTATGCTTTATTGTTGTACTTAATAAAATTGTGTCTAATTAATTTCTAACTGTTCCTTCGACGGCAATTTAGGGAAAGTGGTATGCGGTTCCGTTTGATACCAAAATACGGTAGAAGCGATATCGTCTTGTAACGGAAGATAGCCGCCTGTATCCCTCCAGCCCAATGCCTGTATAGTTACCCTTAAGTCTTTTTCAA
Source organism: Ferruginibacter sp. (assembly GCA_043783135.1). Taxonomy (GTDB): domain Bacteria; phylum Bacteroidota; class Bacteroidia; order Chitinophagales; family Chitinophagaceae; genus Ferruginibacter. The sequence continues at coordinate 1,159 of JAYVZR010000357.1, forward strand.
AACGAATGGGATCCGTAATATGCCAGCGGTACAAACCAAAACGTTGCGCAATTTCATAATGCCCGTCTCCTTTAATAACCTGTGGCAACCCTGTATATGGAGTACAAAATTCTGTATAATTTGTCTCTTCTACTCCCGCACTATTTTTTTTATGGGTATCAAAATCGTAAGAGCCGCAGAAATAATCCTCGGTTCCGGTACCGCAAATAGTTGGGTAATCTGTATCACCATCCATAAAGAATTTTATTTCGCCTTCGCCCCACCAGCCATTGCTTTTAGCACCCCATGCAATATAAGTTCCTACGTATTGTCCCCTGCCCTTTATATTATTAACAAGGGTGTAATCAGTTTTATAAGGTAATGGATTGGTGCGGTTAAACTGTGCATGAAAGTAAGCTGCCTCTGCAGGTACATCGGTTAAAACATAATCTACCTGGTAATATAGCACCATACTTTTTGTATCAATATTTTCCAGCGTTATCTTACATTTTTTTCTAAAAGGCATTGGCCAGTAGCAATTAAATGCACTGCCGGGGTTTACGCACACCGCCAAAGACTGTAGCGGAGAATATTTGCCCCAGCCCATTCCAAAAAAATCTCCTACAGGCACTTCTACAGATGGGGTGGTTTCATCATCCCAATAAAAACGAAGAATAGAATAGCGCCAGTTGCCTGTTGGCGTCATCCAGATATGCTGCACAGAACCAGAACCAGTGATCTCTGCAACAATGTAAGTGGTTTTGGATGCTATTACCACACTTGGGCTAACTTTCCAACCTTTTCCTAAATCTTTTGATGGACCGGAACCCGTACCTGTAGTGGCTTTACCGCCTTCGCCTTTGGCACCATTAAAATTTTCAGGGCTTATAGAACGCGTTTTTGCGTCTGACATTAAAAAAATGTTTCCCATATTGGCATCGATGCCATTGTATTTTTGGGCCTGCACCGAGAAACAAATAATAACACAAAAAAACAAACTACTGGTAATTTTTTGCATGATGGTAAGTTTTAAGATTGTATAAAATTTATTTTTGAATTGGAATGAATTGCATGTATCAGTAATCCCATATTTTTATCCTGGCTCCATATTATTCTCTTTTATTTTGTACCCCTTCCATCCAAAATAAAGTATTACAAAAAAACAAAGCAGCGGTACAATATACGCTATTTGAATGCTACCTGTTTTATCAGAAATCTGTCCCATCAACGGAGGAATAATTGCCCCGCCAACGATGGACATCACTAAAAATGAAGAAGCAATTTTACTTTCTTCTCCCAGCCCTTTTATGCCCAAAGCAAAGATAGTAGGGAACATAATGGACATAAAGAAAGGCACAGCCAGCAAAGCATACACCGCAATTTGCCCTGTTGCCATTAATGCAATAGTGAGCAATAAAACACTAATTATTGCATACAAACAAAGCAGCCTTGCCGGCTTTATATATTTCATAAAAAAAGTTCCGGCAAAGCGGCCCAACATAAAACCAACCATGGCAATAAAGCCCCACCTGTAAGCCGCATCTTTTTCCGGAAGATTCATGGTATATCTTGAAAAACGGATAAAGAAACTGCCTACACCTACCTGTGCGCCTACATAAAAAAACTGCGCAATCACTGCCCATAAAACATGACGGTGTCGAAATACATTTAAGCTAAATGATTTATGACCATGGCCATCATCTTCTACATCGTCTTCTTTTATTTCGGGCAAACGGGTAAATACAAAAAATATGGCCACCAGCAATACCACAGCAGCAATGATCATGTAAGGAATTTTTATGGTGCCTGCCTCGTAAGAAAGATAAGTATTCAATTGTTCAGTCGACATTTGTTGTATTTCTAGTGGTGTATGTTCAATACCCGACAAAATAAACTGGCCGCCGATGATGGGTGCAATAAAAGCACCCACGCCATTAAAAGATTGTGCAAAATTTAAGCGTTGCTCAGAAGAGGCTTTATCACCTAATTTAGTAATGTAGGGATTAGCAACTGTTTCTAAAAATGTAGCGCCGCTGGCAATAATAAATAAAGCGACTAAAAAGAAATCGTAACTGCGTGCAGACGCCGCCGGAACAAACAATGCCGCACCAATGGTATATAAAATCAAGCCGAAAAGAATCCCTTTTTTATAGCCATATTTATGCATAAACCAACCTGCCGGTAATGCAACGATAAAATAGCCAAGGTATACTGCGGTATCAATTAAAGACGATTGAAGGTCGGTTAACTGGCAGGCTTTTTTTAAATGCGGTATCAAAATAGGATTGATGTTGTGCAAAAAGGCCCACAGAAAAAAAAGGCTGGTAATTAATGCGAAAGCAATTTTGTTGCTTGGTGGTTTGGTTTGGTTTGGCATATTAATCGTTAAAATTGGTTTGGCAACCATGACAGTTGTTATATGGCCATGCGCATATAAATATACAGCACAACTTCGTTCTGATAAACATCCCTATTAAAATACCTGCGGGCAGGTGTTTTTATGATGAAAAAACTTTATACTGAAATTACTGTTTCTTCTTTGAAATTATATTTGTAAGCGTATCAATGCAATCAATACTGATATTTACCACATCACCCTCCATTAATGTAAATTCATTCGGTGGTACTACGCAGGTGCCTGTCATTAAAAAGCACCCCTGTTTAAAATCCATTTCATTATAGAGCCAACCAGCCAGTTCGGTTAATGACCTTTTCATTTTTGATAATGTGGTGGCGTCATCAAAAACTTTCACTCCATCCCGGTAAATATTCATTTTAATGGCCGTGTTTAATGAAATTGGTTTGTCAGTTATATATAGGCATGGCCCAATGGCAGCGCTTCTTTCATACATTTTTGCCTGGGGAAGATATAAGGGATTTTCGCCTTCGATACTTCTTGAGCTCATATCGTTGCCAATACTATAGGCCTGGATATCTCCGGCTGCATTGATGTATAGGGTCAGCTCTGGTTCGGGCACATTCCAGGCAGAATCTTTTCGGATATTCACCTGCTCATTATGGCCAGCTACCCGATGTGGTAAAGATTTAAAAAATAATTCGGGCCTTTCTGCCTCGTACACTCTTTGATAACAATCAGCAGCACCTATATCTTCTGATTCTTCCATTCTTGCATCACGGCTGCGTAAATAGGTAACTCCAGCTGCCCAAACCTCCTGGCTGCCAATAGGGGGCAATAAATAATTATTTATACAATCAGTTGCCGGTTCTTCATTGATTCTTTTAGCAGTTTTGCATAATTGCAAAAGATGGGTGTACAAATTTGGCTGATTAATAAGTTTATCCCAATCATCATTTAGTAAAAAAAACTGAGTGTCCTGCTTAAATATATTCCCTTTGGAGGTTTTGTATAAATGCATATCTTTTTATTTTAAAAATATTGATTGATTGGTTCACCAGCTTAATTACTCAGCTGAAATCTTTTACAAAATAAGTAATGAATAGCAACAAAAAAAGTTAGTTTTCATAGCGGTAATAAATGTTTGTTTGCAGTATGATAATGATTGTATTTAATTTGAAGGATGAGCAATAATAGAAATTTTTTAATCCTAAGCCTTGGGGGCATATTTTTTCAGGCCATGTAATCAATAAAAAGTTATAATTTAAACCTCTTAAAAAACAGCGAATTGAAATATCTTAAAGTAATTTATGTACAGGTAATTATTGGTATTATAGCGGGCATTTTTGTGGGTTACCTGCTTCCGGGTTTTGCAGGTACTGCGCAATTGATCAGCGAAACATTTATTAATATGATCCGCATGGTAATTGCACCGGTAATATTTTTAACCATCGTTAGCGGCATAGCGGGGACAGGCGATTTAAAAAAAGCCGGAAGAATTGGCGGTAAAGCCATTGTATATTTTGAAATTGTAACAACAGCTGCTTTAGTCATCGGGCTTGTGGTAGCCAACCTGGCTAAACCCGGTGCAGGCATAGCTTACAGCAATATGCAGTCAGATAAGGTTGCCCAATATACTGCACAGGCAAAGGAGTTAAACTGGGGAGAATTTTTTGCGCATATTGTTCCGTCAAATATTGTAGAAGCGTTTGCCAAAGGCGATATTTTACAGGTATTATTTTTTAGTATCCTCTTTGGTATCGGACTAAAATGGCTTGGCAGCAGTGGCCATTCATTGCTGGTTAATTTTGAAAAAATCAATAAAGTGCTGTTTAATATTTTAAAAATGGTAATGCGGCTGAGCCCTATTGGTGCCTTTGGTGGCATGGCTTTTACGATAGGCAAGTTTGGCTTTGCAAGCCTTGCATTACTGGGTAAATTAATGCTTTGTTTTTACGCCACCGGTTTGCTTTTTATTTTTGTAGTGCTTAACCTGGTGGCACGTTATTATAAATTCAGTTTGTGGAAATTACTGGTATATATAAAAGAAGAAATTTTAATTGTACTGGGCAGCAGCAGCAGCGAAGTTGCCTTGCCATCAGTAATGAAAAAACTGGTGGATGCAGGTTGCGAAAAAGAAGTAGTCGGCCTTATCATTCCTACTGGGTATAGTTTTAACCTGGATGGCACCACCATTTATTTAAGCATGAGCATCATTTTTTTGGCGCAGGTGTTTGCAATAGACCTTTCGCTGGGCCAGCAATTAAGCATTATCGGGATATTGCTTTTAACCAGCAAGGGCGCTGCAGGTGTTACCGGCAGCGGTTTTATTGTACTGGCATCAACACTAACCGCTTTGAAGGTAATACCGCTGGAAGGCCTTGCATTACTGATAGGGGTAGACAGGTTTATGAGTGAAGGAAGGGCGCTTGTTAATTTTATTGGTAATACTGTAGCTACTGTAGTAATTGCTAAAAGCGAAAATGCAATCAATGAAACAACATACAAAAAAGTAGTGGTTGATGGCCTGCCTGTTGAATCTTCCGGGCAAATACTACATACTTAAGGGCGCCATTTTTATAAAAATAATCCATTACTTTATCAATTATTTTATTTCACTTTAAAAAATTAATTTCGCACAAAATAACATATGAAGCATAAAATAGACTTTACAGATTCGCTTGAAAAAATTGCAGTAAAAATTTTCCCTTCTTCTAAAGATGGTTCTACATACGTTGCGCAGGTAATTGCCGATCTTATCCGTGAAAAAGAAGCTGAAGGGAAAAAATGTATAATTGGCCTGGCAACTGGTTCGTCGCCAAAATCATTGTATGCAGAACTGGTAAGGATGCATAAAAACGATGGGCTCAGTTTTAAAAATGTAATCACTTTTAATCTTGATCAATATTACCCAATGGAAGCTGATGCCCTGCAAAGCTACCATTACTTTATGCGTAAGAATCTGTTTGAAAAAACAGATATTGACCCGACCAATTATTTTTTACCGGATGGGCTTGTACCAAAAGATAAAGTAAAAGAGCATTGCGCTGAGTATGAAAAAAAGATAGCAGATGCAGGTGGGCTCGACATTCAAATACTGGGTATTGGCACCAATGGCCATATTGGTTTTAATGAACCCGGCAGTGGTATCTATACCAAAACAAGGCTTATCACCTTAGATAACAGTACCCGTATTGCCAATGCATACGAATTTGGTAATATGAGCCAGGTGCCTCGTATGGCAATAACAATGGGCATCAGTACTATTTTAAAATCGAAAAAAATAATTTTAATGGCATGGGGCCAAACAAAAGCCCCGGTTATACAAAAAGCGGTAGAGGAAGATGATACAGAAGAAATACCAGCTTCTCTATTACAGAATCATGATGACTGTACTTTTGTTGTTGACGAAGGTGCCGCAAGTGAGCTTGCCCGGTTTAAAAAACCATGGTTAACCGGCGAGTGTGTGTGGACGGATAAAATGATAAAACGTGCCGTTGTAAACCTGTCACTGCAATTAAAAAAACCGGTACTTAGTTTAACCAATATAGATTATAACGACAATGGCTTAAGTGACCTGTTGGTTGAAAAAGGTGATGCCTATGAAACCAATTTGCAGGTATTTTATTTATTAAGGGATAGTATTACAGGATGGCCCGGTGGCAAACCAACTGATCAAAGGATAAACCACCCCGAAAGAAGCGTACCATTTCCGAAAAAAGTAGTATTGTTTTCACCCCATCCTGATGATGATATCATCAGCATGGGTGGTACTTTTATACGCCTTCACGACCAGGGACATGAAGTTCACCTGGCATACCAAACCAGCGGTAATATTGCCGTTACAGATGAGTTTGTAACAAGGTTTATAGATTTTGCTGTTGGTTTTGAAAGTATGTTTGATATTGATGAAACAAAAAGCAAAACTATTTTAGATAATGCCATTGCTTTTTTGAAAACTAAAAAATCAACTGAAAAAGATACCAGCGAAATAAGGGATATTAAAGGTTTGATAAGAAGGTGCGAAGCAAAAGCTACCTGTAAATATGTTGGCCTAACAGATAGCCAGATACATTTTCAAAACCTGCCCTTTTATGAAACGGGCACTATTGAAAAAAATCCAATGGGCGAAGAAGATGTTATTATTACGATGGAGCTGTTAAATAAAATAAAACCACAACAGGTATATTGCGCCGGTGATTTTGCTGATCCACACGGTACGCACAAAGTTTGTTTTGATGTGGTGATAGAAGCATTGCAGCGGTTAAGGGCAGCTAACGAACCATGGGTGACCGATTGCTGGCTTTGGTTGTATAAAGGAGCCTGGCAGGAATGGGATATTACTGAAATTGAAATGGCGGTACCAATGAGTCCTGACCAGGTAGTAAGAAAACGAAATGGCATTTTTATTCACCAGTCACAAAAAGACAGCATCCCTTTCCAGGGAACAGATGACAGGGAGTTTTGGCAACGTGCAGAAGAACGTAATTGCAATACTGCAAAATTATATGCGCAACTGGGCCTTACACAATATGCAGCTGTAGAGGCTTTTGTAAGATGGCATTATTAAAAAGCTTCTAAAATTTTATTTTATGGGATGCAATATGTATCCCATTTTTTATGCCAGAAAGTACGGTCATTCTTTTGTCTAACAGCTTTATTAACAAGGCCGGGGTATTGCTTAACACAAATTTGGGTAAAATTTATCCTGAAAAAGTGTAGCAGCCAAATATTGTGTAGAAATTATTCCTCATTTCGAATTAATAAAATATTAAAAAAAATTGGCATCATTATTTATTATATGTTATTGGATTTTCATAGGATATTGGACAAAAATCGAGGCCGTATTTTTATGCTGGCCTCTCTTTTTTTTAATTTATTACTTATGTCTGAAATTTAATGCCGGTTATGTCGGCACCTTACTCTACGATTGTTAGTAAACTGGAATGCAACATCATGATTTCTGTTTTTTAGTTACAATAAATAAACTTCACTTACTTTAATTAACAACAACTTTTACTTTCTCTTAAAAGTTTTGTTAAAGAAAAAAAATAATATCCGAAACATTTCGTAATTAAATTATTTTAGTTAGCTTTGAACTACTAAATATTTCGTATATCAAAACAATCATCATGAAAAAAATAATTATTAGCGCACTGGTTTTAAGTTGTATCAGCTTCTCGTTTTCTGCAATAGCACAACAAATGGAAGTACATGAACTGCGAGAAAGGCCATCAATACCAGGAGGGTCAGAAAAGAATGAGCAGCGGGAAGTAATTATTCGCAGCAATGGCGATAAAGAGATTAGCCTTAAGGTAGACATCAACGGCGATACCGTTACCATTAATGGAAAACCCCTGGAAGAATTTAAAGAAGAAAACGTTATCATCAACAAAAGAAAAATGATTATCCGTGATGGAAATGATATGATGACTTTTAATTTTGATAGCCCTGGCATGGATGAAACAATGATGTCTCTCGACCAATTAAAGGGAATGAACAGAGGCAGGATGTCTTCCCGGCCCTTCCTTGGTGTAACTACCGAAAAAGCTACCGGCGGTGCAAAAATTGTAGAAATTGCAAAGGGCAGTGCAGCACAAAAAGCTGGTTTGCAAAAAGATGATATTATTACAAAAGTTAGCGATAACCAGGTAACGGATGCCGAAAGTCTGGCCAATATTATTTCATCAAAAAAACCAAAGGAGGAAATAAAATTATCTTATCTGCGTCAAAATAAAAAGAAGGATGCAAAAATAATTTTGGGCGAAAGAACTGAAAACAGGTCGATGACCTATTCATTTAAACAACCTGACATAATGGTTCGCCCTTTTAAAAATCCTATGCCACAGATAACGCCAATGCCGGATGGTAATATGATGTATGATAATTTTAATAGTGACAATTTTACTTTTGGTCCAAAGGAAGAAATGGAAAATTTTAAGGGAGGTTTTCCACGCCAGAAAAAATTGGGCTTAAAAATTCAGGATACAGAAGAAGGAGGCAATGTAAAAGTAATTGCTGTGGAAGATTCTTCTGCGGCACAAAAAGCCGGGCTAAAGGAAGGTGATATCATTACAGAAATAAACGGGCAAAAAGTAAGCAATACCGACGAGGCCCGTGAACAATTGCAGGAAGTTGCAGAAAAATCATCTTATGGTATCAAAGCCAAAAGAAATGGAGTTGATATAAACTTTGATATAAAAATCCCTAAAAAATTAAAGACCGCTAATTTATAAATAAGGCCACACTGTAAAAGTCACCCGTTACCAGCTCGCTGTTGTGGATATAACTTTATCAATCTTTAAGCCTGTTTTCAATATCCATTCTTTCATGAAGAATTCTTATTACTTCAATCAAATATACTTCTGTAATTTTATAAAATATTATGTGGGATTTCACTTTAGCTGCTCTGAAAGGGGGGGGGCTGAAAGTTCATATGCTTATTGATGCTGTTCAGCCGGTTGGTAAGTTTATGAAAATCACCGCTGCTAAAATGAACGATAAAAACTTTTGAGCGAAATTCAGATTCCTCAATACAGTATGTTGGTTTTTGATAAGGCTTATAATTATTACAAACAGTTTAACGAAAGGACGGAAAAGAAAATTTATTTTGTTATCCGCCAAAAAAGCAATGCAGTTTATAATGTATAAAAAAGAGTAAGCGAAGGATGAAAAAGGCAGGCAGTATGTATTTATTTGTAACAATTTTATAATTACGGCACAAGAAATAGCATTATTTATAAAAAACGCCGGGGGATAGAATTATTATTCAAGAAAATGAAACAGAATTTTCAGTTACACTACTTTTATGGTGAAAATGAAAATGCAATTCG
>JAYVZR010000358.1:0-10315 GCA_043783135.1 Ferruginibacter sp.
CTGAATGATGAGAGGGGGCACTTTATAATCGCTGTTAAGCAGCTCTTTACTCACATTAATCTGTGCGGAAAATTTATTTTCGCTGCGTAATTTTTCCAGGTCTACATACAATTGCAGGGTCTCTATATCTTTACTGAAAAGAATATTATTTTCTTTGGAACTGTCTAAAACATTACGGATAAGTTTGGCAAATTTATTCAGGTAATTGGTGGCATTATATTTATCGTTGCTTTGTATAAGCCCGTCAATACTATTTATGCAGTTAAAAATAAAATGAGGATTCATCTGCGCTTTTAATGCCATCATTTCAGCTTCAGCAATTTTATGTTTCATTTCTGCTTCATGCCGGATGTTTTTAATCCTTTTTCGCATTAGCATGTAAATGATAGCACCTGCCAATAAAATTAATAACGCATAAAACCATTTTGTTTGCCACCAATATGGCACCACCTCAATGATAAGGAGGGCTTCATTTTTAAATTTCTCTCCGTATTTGTCGCCGCCTTTTACGTGAAGTATATAATCGCCTGGTGGTAAATTGTAAAAGCTAAGATGGCCATTTTCATTTTCTTTCCAGTCTTTCATAATGCCATCCAGCATATAATAGTATCGGTTGCCTGCTGCATTATCATAATTCAATACGCTGAAATCAACAGAAAAAATATTTTGCCCTGCATCCAAACTGATTTCTTTTTTTTTGTTTTCATTTTGCTTTACCGTGTAAGGCAGGTTCATCACGGTAACTTCAGAAAATTCCACATCTCCTGATACATGCTTGTGCAGTAATTCAGCAGGTTTGAATTTTACAATATAGCCCAGCACACCTGCGTACATAAAACTATTTGCTCCTTTAGTTAAAAATCCGGGTATTGAGTTGCTGGGTAGCCCATCGCCTGTATTAAAATTAAAGATCTCTTTTGTGCGGTGCGTAAGACAAAAAAGCCCCCGTTCTGTCGTCATCCATAAATTCTGTTCATCATCAAAGCATAATTTTGAAATGGATATTCCGCCTATTTTTTTATCCGTTGAATAGTCTTCCAGTATTTTTTTATTTACAGGATCCAGTTGAAAAAGACCATTGCCTGTGCCAATCCATAAATTACCCGATGAATCTTCTGCTATGCAGTCAAACGTTTTACTCGGCATCAACCTGGTTTGTTCCTTTGAAGTAAATAAAGGAATAAAATTATTTTGTTGCTGGTTAAACTGGTATAGATAATTATCACTTGGGGCAGCATAAATATTTTTATCTTTTGTTATAATAAAATCCTGGAGATAGGAGGGTAAAGAATTATTATTTCCGGGAGTATGGAAATAATGCTGCATAAACTTTTTTTCGATACAGTTAAAAACATAGATCCCGTTAGCGCCATTATTACGGGTGCGTATCCACCAGATGCTGTCGCTGTATTGCAGGATGGTCCTGAACCCCGGGTTGTTATTGCCGTCAGGCGTGGTATATAAATCCGATTTATTCTTTACAAAATTCAAATGTACAAGACCCATTTCTGTTGAACACCAAAATGAACTATCCGGTTGTTTAATAATACTAAAAGCACGGTCTGTTCCTGGTTTTAATATTTCCGGGTTACGGGAATATAAATTAGCAATTGATTTTATTAAATGCCCCTCACTGTCAAATTGCATAAGCTCTGGCTTTATCTTATTGCTTGACCAGTAAGTATTATTATCTTCAAAAAAGCAATGGCTGTACCCGGCTTTATAACCTTTTATTTTATAACCCGCATCTTCAATGGGCCAGGCTTCTATCAACTGTTTTGATGGTTCTACATAACTAACGCCATCGTCTGTGCCTATCCATAATATATTCTCACTGTCAACAAACAAATTCAGATTATCGCCTGCAGAAATGGAACGGTCATTTAAAGGCTCATTTAAAAAAGACTGATTGTTTAATGTAACGGGATCAAGCAGGATGAGCCCTCTTTCTGAGCCCATTACAATCCAGTTATTATTATTTTTATCTTTCCACTCACAGATAGAAAAAATAATGTTGGGACTATTTGAAAGTGTTATTTTTTTTAACCCATTTGTACGTGGATTAAAATTGAGTAATCCCCCGCCCCAGGTACCTACCCAATAGTTGTTATTCTGGTCCTGAATAAATGAATATACATCTCCAACACCTGTATTAAATGATTCAGTAATTTCTTTGGTCTCCGGATTTAATTTGAAAATCCAGTTATGGCAATACGTCCATAGTTGATGCTGGTGGTCTTCATATATCCCCCAATACAAAACAGGGAAACCACTAAACCCGGCAGGAAGTTTGGAAGTATTTACAGGAAAGTCCATATAACGCAGGTTTTCATCAAACTTGTATAGTGAGTTGTGTAAACTGAACCACGTTTGCCTGTTTTTATTTTCCAGATAAACAGACTTCGCCCTGTCAGACCTTAGACTTGTACTATCGCCTTCTTTATGCAAAAAATTAATAAACTTATTCTGTGAGGTATTGTAATAACTGATGCCTTCCTGGGTGGTTACCCATAAATTGTTTTTATCATCACCCACTATCTCATTTATTTCATTATTAACCAAAGAATTACTGTCACCCGGATGATGAAAAAAAGTTTTAATCCGGTAACCATCTAAGCGGTTCAAACCATCCTCTGTGCCAACCCATATAAAACCTTTTTTGTCCTGTGTTAACCATTTAACATGGTTGTTGGATAAACCTTCCTTTGTGGTAATATGAGAAAATTTAAGCGTTGGGAATACTTGTGCCAAAACTGTTTGCCAGCCCAGGAATAACAAAATATAAAACTTAGCTGCTTTCAAATGCTGATATTATATTCTATAAAAGTAAAACTTATTATCTGTTATTATCCTGTAAACCCTGTTGTATATATGCTCTTAAATAAATCAAGCCACGCTGGTTTTCATGATTGGTAAAATTTTTCATTATTCAACCTTTTTTAGTTTGATTAATGTGCGGTGCCATTGGTTTTTTCTGTATGAATTCATATCCTTGTCATTTAATTTTTCTTCCATTGATTTATAGAAAGCTTCTAACAGGGTTGGATTGAAAACCTGGCTGTAGCCATGTTGCGAAACTGCTCTGTGAAGATTTGTAATAGCTGCCGGTGTGTCTTCAGTTAAATCCTGCGTAAAAGAATGAATATTTGTATTTTCTTTGGTAAATCCGGCTTTTAAAACAGAATCGTAAATCTGTTCAAGCGAAAGATAATACAGAGGGATATTTATTTTGTGCATGTATTGCTTAAAAGGCTCTTCATTAAAAACTTCGTAAATAACATCCCAATGTTTTTTCATACTATCCTTATGCCCAAACTGAAGCACAGCTATACCGCCAGGTTTCAGCGATTTATAAATATTACTGAATGCTTTTTTAAGATTTTGCAATGCAAACATTTCATATTTTTTTCTTTCGTTTGCAGGCAGATATGCATAAAATATTTTGCTCGTTTTATAAGGCTGTTGCCAGTGAAGCCCTTCATTTGAAATGATAATGTTTTGCCCTTTTGTTTGTGCCGGCAATTCATAAAAAGATGCTACGATGCCTTTTACTGAGCCAACTGAATTTTTTATCAGGCGATTTACATTTTCTTCACTGTAATCTAATCCTGCAAGATCAATCTTTGTATCAGGAAAATTATCTTCCAGGGCATGCAGAAATTCAATGGTAAGATTTCCGGGACCGCAGGCGATATCAAGCGCCTTGATACTTTTCTGATTTCCAAATTCTAACTTAGCCATTTCAACTGCGGTTTGAATTACTAATCTGCCACTTGTTTTTTGTGAGGAAGAATTTAATTCATAATCTTTGCTCATGTGAAAGTGCTTGTCTTGCTGATGCATAGCATATTTTATTTAGAAATTATTAATTGCACATTTGCTTTGTGTATATATTTATTTAGATGCAATAGAAAAAATAATTTACAGGTAACTTAACCATCGCCAGTTCTTATGCTGATGTTTAAAGTTATTATACCACTTGCATAACGGGTACATGATAGCTATTACAAAAACCCATATAACGTAAACCCATAAAAGAGAAAGACCATAAGTTCCCTTTAGTTGCGGTGCGTTAAAAATAAATGAATTAGTAACCATATCTGTCCATGGATGTCCTGTTGATACTGCCACAATCATGGCAATAAAATGTATTAGATAAATGTGCAGCACATAATAAAAGAAAGGCACTCTTCCTATTCTAACAAGAGGATTAGAAGGTGAGATATTACTGTCAATTATAAAAGATGAAAACAACAGCACAGGTCCAAGAGTTGCCAGTATGAATAACAGTGATGGCGGATATTTCTGCACATTAAAAAATATCATTACAGTTTGTGTGGTATTAGCCCCGCTTTGCCAGTGTGAAGCATCACCATAGATATTAAAATAGCGGAGTACAAAAAATAAAACTATAGCAAGCAAGCCGGTATATCTCAAAACATGTTTACGCTTTAAGCTATCATAATCGGGTTTAAAAATTGCTCCCAAGCAGTATCCTGCCGCCATTACTCCTGCCCATGCAAGAAAAGGATATGAAAGCGAAAATGTATATCCATCACCCCATTGAAATATTCTTCTTTCATGAATAAGAGACCAGGTAAATTGAGCAAATGATCCTTCGGTAAAATGAACATTATCCAAACAATTATTCAAAGCAATAATGGTAATTCCAAATGCTAAAATCAGCTTATACGGAAGATATATTAACAGCGAAAGAATAATCATGCTCATCCCAATTGTGCTTACAACACCAAAAGACATAAAGTGTGGCGGCGAATTAAATGACCATCCTGTACTTACAATCACAAGGTCTGCAAAGATTAGCCACAACCCACGTGTAAGAAGAAACCGGGATAATATTTTCTTTGATATTCGTGTGCCAAGCAAATAAGCCGATACACCTGCAAGCAATACAAAAGTTGGTGCGCAAAAATGGGTGATCCATCTTGTGATATATAATAAAGGATAGGTTTTTGATGCATATAACGGATTATACAAAAAAGCATCAAAGTGGATGTAATCCCTTACATGATCCAATGCCATAATTACCATAATAAGGCCTCTTAAAAAATCAATGCTTACAATGCGTGATGAATTGACTTTTAAAGAAGTTGATGCATCCATATTTTGGACTGCATAATTTTTATCAGGAGCAATTTTTACTATTTCATCTTTCATAAAAATCAAGTTTTTTACCAAATGTTTCTTTTGTTAAAAGGGCAAATACGCCTGAAATTAAAATTGCAGGAATAACCACCAATGCCGCACTGTTTACTAATCCTAAAGAAGGTTTGAATTGCTGGAAAATAAATGAAAGAGGAATGAAGGCTGCTCTTATAAAATTGGGAACAGAAGTAGTGGCAGTTGCCCGAAGGTCAGTACCAAACTGTTCGGAAACCGTTGTCATTAATACAGGCCAGTAAGGTGAGGCCACCACAGCACATCTTGCATAAAATCCAAATAAACTTTGTGGCGGAAAATAAAGAAACCAAACTACGCCGGTAAGCTGAATAAGAAGGGAAATACAAATTGTTTTTTTTCTGCTCTTTAACCATTGACATAACAGCGTGATAAAAATTTCGCATATAGAAGCAGAAATATAATATACTGCAAGGGCTGTTGCCGCATCGGGAATTTCTTTCATCCCGAACTGTTTGCCAAATTCGGGCGCCGCCGAAACCATTACGCCGATTACAAAAGTTACAGGCGAACCAATCAATATTAATTTCAGGTATTTAAAAACTAATTTCTTTTTAGTAATAAGTTTGAAGAAATTTCCACGTTTGATGTGTGTGTCTTCTAAAGATTTTTTAAAGAGCCCGCTTTCAGAAACGCTTATCCTTAATATCAATAAAACAATTCCCATGCAGCTTCCGATTATATATGCAGTGCGCCAGTAAAAATGATGTGCAATAAAAGAAGCGAATACTATTCCATATAATCCCATTGCAACTATCAGCAGCGTTCCGTAACTTCTTTTTAAAGGTTTCATTAATTCACAAATCAGGGTAACAGCTGCCCCTAATTCGCCTGCCAATCCAAAGCCGGAAATTAACCTGAGAATTTTATATTGTGTTACAGTTTCTACAAAGCTTGTGGCAAAAGTGGCAAGAGAATATATAATTATAGAACCAAAAAGAACCTTTAACCTGCCTTTTTTATCACCCATAATACCCCATACAACCCCGCCTGTAAGCATTCCGATAAATGTCCAATCCATAATGCTGATGCCGGTAGTAAGTAAATCTTTTTCGGCTACGCCCAGGCTGCTAAGGCTTTGTATGCGCACAACATTAAAGAGATATACATCGTACATATCGACAAAATATCCTAATGCAGAAACTATAATGGCAGTTGTAATAAGCCAGTTATATTTTCTTGCAGATAAAGCAATAGTCATCATTGAATTATTTTTTTGTGTTATCAAATGGAGATTTATTTTTCATATATAATATAATTTTGAGAAACTGTTTAAACATTTTTGATTTAGGTAACCAGCTCCATTTTGTATGGGTATCGCCCCTAGCGCCGGCACTTCACTTTTTGATTCACTGGGCTTCTTCTGTTTCATTACTTAAAATTTTCAATTAATTCAAACAGTTTCTGCATATTTTATTTCAACAGATAATTATATTATAAGCGAACAAAAACTTAACAGGTAGCCAAGCCAACGCAACCCAGGCAGGTTCTTCACCTTCAAAGGGACAACTTTTGCCAGTTCTTTCCTGTTGAATTTGTGCCATCGTAATTCTTCCGGGGTTTTTAAATCCGCATTGCAGAAGTAGTTGCAGAAAATATTGCGGGTCAAATCGGTTCATGAATTTAATGTCCACCGTCTCTATTATTTTTTTACAAACCACTTCACCAAAGAATCTGTCTTTTTTATTTACGCATTCTGCCTTTATGCCAAAATCACATACCAATCCGGAAACCCTGCCTGCAAAAAATGAGAGTATGTTTCTTAAATCATTTTCGTACAGATAATAAGTAATGCCTTCCATAATTAAAATGCATTTTTCATTTTCATTCCATCCCTTTTCTGTTAATATTTTTTTCAGCATTTCAATATTTGTAATGTCGCATTCTATAAACCGAATATTAGCGCAAACATTATCCAGGTATTTTTCTTTCTTACTCATAAAATATTTATCTACATCAAACACTTTGCTCTCCGGATAAAGAGATGCAATTTCAACAGACAATGGATCAATTCCTGCGGCAAGTATGATTACCTGTGCATGGATATTCTCTTTTTTACATTTTTCTAAAAATTCAACTGCATATTTTCTCACAAAGAATTTCCTGTTACTTAATAACTGGGATTGCAAATAATTTTCCTCCTGGTCAAATTTTTTATGCAGGATATCGGCGGCACTTAAATCAAGGCCATTAAGGTAATCCTGTGCATTTTTGCTTTTCCATACATTTTTTGATGTCCAGTTTAGTACAAGCGCTGAAGTGTCGGATATGATCATAACTATTTTGATTTATAAAGAAGTATTTTTTTTAATGCTGCTCATAAGTAATGTCTATTTCATTGCCCGGGGCATAAGTATTAAAAGCAGGCGCATCCAATGATAAAGAAGATATAATTTTAGCCACATTTTTATTGCTATCAAGTGTATAGTTGTTGTAAAAATGTTCAACTGGTTTTTTATTGCCCGTACTGTGTGAATAACTTTCATATATGCCATTAGGTAAACCGCTGCCCAACATATTCAAGTCTCCTATTACTGAATACAGAAGAAAGAAATACAGAAATTTTTGTTCGGGCATCAGTCGTTTTTACTCCATCGTTATTTTCCTGATGCTGAAATTCAAATAATCAGCAACATAAATATTACCTTGGGTGTCCAATGCAATTCCATAAGGTTGATAAAATCGTGCTACATCTGATCCACCATCAATAAACCCCGGATGAGTAGGAATACCTGCCACCGTACTCACGGTACCGGTTGGTGTCATTTTGCGGATGCAATGGTTTCCCCGATCCGCTATAAAAATATTTCCCTGGGCATCTATCTTTAAGTCACTGAGATTACCAAATTTAGCTGTGCTTGCATCCCCATCCAGGTAACCAAAAGTGCCGTCTCCAGCTATGGTACTGACCACTCCAGCGGCTGTTATTTTGCGTATCCGAAAGTTTTCCTCATCAGCAACATAAACATTTCCCTGCCCATCAACAGTAAGGCCAAATGGGTGGCGAAATCTTGCTGCCGATCCTGTGCCATCCACATAACCTGGTGTACCATTGCCGGCAAGCGTGGTAACAACTCCGCCCGGTGTTATTTTTCGGATACTATGGTTATTATAGTCAACCACATAAATATTCCCTGACCCATCCATCGCAACTCCTTCAGGGTTGTTAAAATGCGCATTACTTCCAGTGCCATCCATAAAACCTAAAACGATATTTCCCGCAAGGGTAGTAACAACTGCTTGAGGAGTAATTTGTCTGATAAGGTAAGACCTTGAATCAGCCACCACCAGATTGCCCAATGCATCAGATGCAATCCCTGTCGGATTATAAAATTGTGCAGCACTGCCAGTGCCATCATTAAGCCCTTGTTGTGCACTGCCAGCAAAAGTACTCACTACTCCACCGGGTGCTATTTTGCGTATGCGCTGGTTTGCGTCATCCGTTACGAAAACATTTCCTTGTCCATCAACGGCCACACCCACGGGCTGTGCAAACCTCGCTGTACTACCAGGGCCATCGGCAAAGCCAGGATTTGCTACGTTGCCAGCGATGGTGGTTACTGTAGCGGAAAGAACATAATTGAAAATCGGGCCATCCACTGATAGTGCGTTTAGCTGCACTTTTACATTTCCAGTTCCTGCCCGGGGTGGAACTGTTGCAATTATCTGTGTGTTAGTTACACTTTGAACAGTGGCTATCACACCATTGAAAAAAACTTTTATCAGCGATGTATCTGTACCAAAATTATTTCCGGTTATAGTTACTGAAGAATTTTTTGGGCCGCTGGTTGGGCTGATGGAAGCTATGGAAAGCGCCGGGGCTGTATAAGTAAAAACAGGGCCATCCGCAGATTGTGAATCTACCTGCACTTTTACTTTGCCTGTTCCTGCACCCGATGGCACCATAGCAAGTATTTGTGTGTTGACTACTGTTTGAACAGTGGCTGCAACGCTGTTAAAGAAAACTTTTACTTTGGCTGCGTCGGTACCGAAATTGTTTCCCGTTATTGTTACTACTGTATTTTCGGGGCCGCTGGTTGGGTTGATACCAGATATAGTGGGTGGTGTAACACCGGGAGTTGGTGTGGGATTATTTTTTTTACATCCTGCCACGCAGAATAAAAAAATTATTACGCTTATTGAAATTAATTTTGTTTTCATTGTCTTTTTTATTTTTTAAAGAAGCTTGATTTTTAAAATTTTGGGGGGCAAAGCGGGTTGAATTATATTTTGATAATGTATCTTATTTCCCATCTTTCTAAAACAAAAATGAATAAGATCAGATGTATTCACAATCCCCTTTTAAGGGTAGCCAAAGCAATATGAACATAGTTGTGAATAGTTTACGAATTACAGCAGTACATGATTTTATATTTCTTAAAATATTCCCGCTCTGCCTTTGGTAATAAACAAAAACGCAGGATTTTGTAATGCCTCTTTGCTGTTTAAATTATTACTTAATTCCTGCAGGTTTGTGTAAGTGCCGCGAAATGTGCCATACCAATCATTTACAATGTGCGCTTGCTGCTCTCTTGTAAAATCGTTTCCCCATGAACGCTGTGCCCATTGCGGATCATCGGCATAGCCATAGGTTCCCGGGGCATTACATATCATACCCGGCCCAAATTTGTTTGCAGCTATCTGGCATGCATGGGTGAGTTCATGTATAAATACTTCGCCTTTTTGCGGGTAATTTGAATCAGCATGATTCACAGGATCATCATAAGCAGTATCAAGATTTAATAATATTAATCCCTCAACCACTGTAGGGATGGTATATTTTGTACCGCCCTTATATGACAGGTTGGTGATCCATATTTTATTATTATTAAATTTTTCATCAAGCGTAGTACCAAATATCTGCCTTGCAAAATCCATTTCATCCGGATGAATTGGTCTGTTTTTTATAAGAAGTTCAACTGCAACGCCTGCTACTGCACCCGCAACAAAGGCCGGAATAACTGCACCCGGACCGAATATTACAATAGCGCCTCCTACTACTGCGATGCCCACAACCAAGCCCGGTGGTGCAGGAATACCCGCAGCAGACATAAGCTCGCTGCCAAGCACGATACCTGCACCAATAACACCACCTGCCATAAAACCCACAAAGATT
>JAYVZR010000359.1:0-10310 GCA_043783135.1 Ferruginibacter sp.
GTAAATGC
Organism: Ferruginibacter sp.; assembly: GCA_043783135.1. GTDB lineage: Bacteria > Bacteroidota > Bacteroidia > Chitinophagales > Chitinophagaceae > Ferruginibacter. The sequence goes on from JAYVZR010000359.1 coordinate 9, forward strand.
GCAAAATTGTCCACCGAATATAGATTTTGAGAAAGGGACTTTTGAAGGATGGATCTGTTACACGGGCTATTCTACAGCTATGGGGGATAGTAATGTAATACTCCTTACTCCATCCAATGGACCCGTTATTGGCCATCATACGATCTTCACCGCCGGTACACATGACCAGGATATATATGGACATTTCCCTGTTAATTGCCCCAATGGCAGCGGGCATTCAATTAAGCTGGGAAGCTCTTTGATATCCGGTGGCTCCGCAGAAGGAATATCTTACGAATTTAAAATACCTGCCAATGAGAATAACTATTCATTCGTATACAATTATGCCGTTGTGTTTCAGGCGCCCCATCACAAAAAAAATGAACAGCCCAGGATGGAAATTGAGGTTTATAATGTTACAGATGATTCGGTGATAAGTTGCGGCTCTGTTACCTATATTGCAATTGGCTCATCACTTCCCGGGTTTCAAACATCAGGTGTATTTATTCATCCTGACACTACGGCTGTATTGTATAAACCATGGACAACAGCATCTGTTAATTTATCGGGTAATGCCGGTAAAACAATAAGGGTGTTTTTTAAAACAGGGGATTGTGTTTTTGAAAGGCATTTTGGATATGCCTATATTGATGTAAACTCTGATTGCAGCGGAAGTTTACCAGGTACTGCTTATTGCGCAGACGATAGTGTAATTTCTGTAACTGCACCAGATGGCTACGCAAACTACACCTGGTACAGTGATACTACATTAACAACTTTAGTGGATAGCGTACAAATTATCAGGTTAAAGCCACCACCTGTTGCGGGTTCGGTTTTAGCAGTACAGCTAGACCCTTACCATGGATATGGTTGCTCAAATATTTTTTATGCCAATTTTAAAAACACATTGTTTATAAAAGCAAATGCAGGAAGAGACACTTCTGCCTGTAATCAAACACCTGTTCAAATTGGTGCTATTTCTAAACAAGGTATAATATATATCTGGAAACCACAGACCGGTTTAGACGATCCTGAAATTGGAGATCCATTTGCTACCCCTGATAAAACCACCGCTTACGTTTTAACCACAAAAACAATTGGAGGTGGTTGCATTACCAGCGATACTGTGATAGTAAAGGCTTCTATAATTGATAGTACTATAAAAGTAGTTGGTAAGCCTTCTTTTTGTATTGGTAATGGTGATAGTGCTGTTTTAAATATACAGCCCGTTCAAAATATGCAATGGTTTAAAGATGATATTTTAATCAGTGGAGCCCGTGGGCCAACATACCATGTTACAGAGGGCGGGGTTTATTATGCTATGTTGATGAATGATGAGGGCTGCAAAAAATTTTCGCAAAAACAGGTTATTGCTATTGAGAATGCAATACTAGGAATTACCTATCCACCGGTATATGCTATTATTAATAATCCGCTTTCATTAAATGCAAGGCCAATCGGTGCGTCTATTTTATGGAACCCGGCAGCCAGCCTCGATAACCCTGAAAGCTTTGCACCTAAATTTAATGGAGTATCTGATAAATTGTATACAATTGAAATTAAAACCAATGCAGGATGTATTACAGTTGATACACAAGTTGTAAAAACGGTAAGGAATGTTGAAGTGTATGTGCCTGGTGCTTTTAGTCCAAATAACGATGGCATAAATGATTATTTACGGCCAATATTAAAAGGGGTAAAAAAGATTGATTATTTTAGAATATTTAACCGTGCAGGGACGGTGCTATTTGAAACAAAAGCTAATATACCAGGGTGGGATGGAACTTTTAAAGAAATGCAGCAAGGGATGCAGACAATAGTATGGGTATTAGAATGTGTTGGTGTAGATGGCATGGTTTATTTAAAAAAAGGCACCAGTGTTTTATTGCGATAGTAATGAGTTTTTTTGTATTTGTAATATGGATAAGATTTCTGTGCAGTACCTATAGACATATATTTTACCATTAATTTTACACTAATTAAAATTAAATACAACTATTCATTTTACTCATTTTGCCTGCTTAGGAATTAGCTGGATTGTAATCGTACATTTAATTTATGAAACAAATATTTTACTATGTCTTATTAGTGATTATAACGGTATTAAAAGTGCAGGCCCAGGTAACTGTAATAAATACACAAGTGCTGGTAGTAGCAGGGAGTACGGGTGGCACAGCCGCTGGTATACAGGCTGCAAGAAGTGGGGCGCAAACTGTTATTGTTGAACAAACGAATATGCTTGGTGGTATGTTAACTGCCGCTGCAGTTAGCTGTGCTGATGGCAATGATGGGCTTAAAAGCGGTATGTGGCAGCAGTTTAGGCAGGCTTTGTATTTGCATTATGGCACTTCCAATTTGGCAAGTGGCTGGGTAAGCAATACCTGCTTTGAACCGCATGTGGGTGATAGCATTTTTAAAGCCTGGGCAGCCAATGAAAAAAAACTAAGGGTATTGTACCATTGGTATTTTGATAAATCCATTGTTAAGGCAAACAAAATTACCGGCGCAGAATTTATAAATATAAAAGGAGAGCGCCTGATTGTGTATGCTGCTATTGTTGTTGATGCTACTGACCTTGGCGATGCATTTGCATCTGCCGGCGCCTTGTATGATGTTGGTATGGAAACCGCAAAATATAGTGGTGAAATAGCTGCGAGAGGAAAGAATGATATTATACAGGATTTAACCTGGACAGCCGTTTTAAAGGATTATGGGAAAGGTGCAGATAAAACCATTGCAATGCCAAAAGATTATATTGCTGCAAAATATTATTGCAGTACCAACGATGCCCCATGTAACGATAAACCCTATAAACTAAATACACAAACTGTACTGGATTATGGTAAACTAACAACTACGGATACACTGCAACACAAATACATGCTTAATTGGCCAATTCATGGAAATGATTATTACCTGAATGTGATATCTATGAAACCACTGCAACGTGAAGCCGCCTATATAAATGCAATAAATAAAACCCTGGGATTTATTTATTTTTTGCAGACTGAATTAGGGTATAAAAATATTGGTTTTGCAGAGGATGAAGTTAACCAGGGTATGGCACTTATACCATACAACCGCGAAGGCAGAAGGGTGCGGGGGGTAGTAAGATTTAACATTAATCACATCAAAACTCCCTACCAATATAACCTGTATAAAACGGGTATTGCTGTAGGGGATTATCCTGTTGACCATCACCATGGGCAATATCCGGGCAAAGTGCCAGATATTGTATTTCCACAAGTGCCTTCTTTTAATATCCCACTGGGATCCTTGATACCTGAAAAAATAGACCACTTAATTGTTTGCGAAAAGGGAATTTCTGTCAGCAATATTGCAAACGGCACTACGCGTTTGCAGCCGGTTATTTTATTAACCGGACAGGCGGCAGGAGTTATGGCTGCGCAATGTATCGCACAGCAAATACCGCCCAGGAATATACAGGTAAGGGAAGTGCAGAAAGAATTATTGAAAATGAAATGTTACCTGCTTCCATTCTGTGATGTTGATCCGGCTGACCCTGCCTGGGAAGCCATACAGAAAGCCGGTGCAACCGGCCTTATAAAAGGCGTTGGAAAAAGCATTGCCTGGGAGAATAAAACTTTTTTTTATCCTGATAGCACTATTAAAACTGCAGATGTTCAAAAAAATTTACAGCAATATTTTAATATAAAAATACCCGGCACAACAAAAAATGAATGGCTTACTATTGGTGAGGCAAAAAATTTAATGTGTACTTACTTCCAGGATTCTGCTAATAACCAAACCAGCACTAAACTTTCCTCAAAAAAGGCCACACATTATACTATTGATGCAGCCTTGTGGAAAGATACATTGCATCTGGATAATTTTGATTTGGCAAGGCCAATAACAAGAAAGGAATTGTCTGTATTTTTTGTTTATTACGCAAAACCATTTGTCGATTTTCGCATTGATATTTATGGGAATAATATGAAATAAAATTTAAAATACAGTATGTCTATTCGTTTTGAATTATAGAATATACCTGGAGTATTTATAGGGAGAAGGAATTATCTCTATTACACTATTTCAGGTAAAAATTAATACAAGTAATCAGGCACTTTTTAAATGACAACAGGTTATTTGCCGGAAAAGAATTAATTTGAACACCAACCATGGCTGCTGAAGCAAATGGAATATAATAATTAAAAGCATTTTTACAACAAATTTATACGTGCAGCGGATAAAAATTTTAGATAGCATTAGAGGGTTTGCTGCTTTAATGGTATTGTTCCATCATGTGTTTACAAGATTTCCGCATTTGTTTGAAGGTAAATTTCCTCTATGGCTCTTGGCTGTTTTCAAGTTTATATCTGATCAAAATATACAGGCAGTAATGCTTTTCTTTTTCCTTTCTGGATTCTGCATTTACATTAGTTTAAAAAATGATTTACCTGTAACCAGCACGAGTTTTAGCTATTATGCATACCGTAGGTTAAAGCGCATATTGCCATTGTATTATTTTGCCATCCTGTTTACTTTTATTTGTGGCCTGCTCAGTAAAATGGTTTATGTAAATACCGACTTTAGCTTAAAAAACCTGTTGGGGAATATTTTCTTTCTGCAATCTTCAAATATGTACAAGGGTAACTGGTTTGCTCCTTATGGCGATAATGGCCCATTTTGGTCCTTATCGTTTGAGATGTTTTATTATTTTTTTATGCCGGTATTTTTATTGATTTTACTTAGGTGGTATAAATCATCAAAACTCACTATGCCCATAAACCGGGTTGCATTGGTCTTGTCTTTCCTCATTTCACTTACTTGCACAGTTTTGAATAAACTTTTTTTTGTACCATACATTGCTTTTGCCACACTTTTTTTTGTGTGGTATACAGGATTTTTTATTGCAGCAGTTTATGTTGAAAGAGAAAAACAAAATGCCGATATTATTTTACTACTGCTGTTGACAATTTCTGCCGGAGCAATCTATTATGCAAAGCCAGCAGCAATAAGCTATTTATTATTTTTTGGAGCTTGTATTTCCACTGGTTTTTACCTTCTTTATTTTATAAGAAAGAAATTACCGTACTCTGTCGTGGCAGCTTTTGAAAATGCATTTAATTTTATTTTTTACAGAATTGGTACAGGCAGCTATGCACTTTACCTGTTACATTATCCTTTGCTGATGGTGTTGAAGCAACAGGTTTCTTTAACTTTGATGCAATTGGTTGCTGTAATACTATTGTTCAGTATTGCTTGTATTTTTCTGGAACAATATTTTGTAAGGAAAAAATGGCTGTTTTTAAAATGGCAAATTGGAAAATGAAATTGCTGATGTTGCATCGTCCTGCCTTGCTTTCGCATCCTTTTTGGTTGTTTTTATTGAAGCCTTAGAAGGTCGAAATACATTATCCTGGTTCTGTCATCAATATCTTCGTCAAGAAGGAAAATAATGCCGTTACGTTTATAAAATTTAACTTGCTTCTTTCTATTATAGGCGTCTAAAAGAAGCAGTCTGCAAGCTGATTTATGGTCAATTACAACCCAACCTTTGATGAAATCCATAAGTTGATTCACTAGCCCTTATCCTTGGAGTGATTTATCGATTCCTAAACGCCCAATTTTAATTGCTTTTGTTGGTTAAAGCTTAGTCAGCACCTTCATCTGGTTTAAAACTTTTACGGTAAAAGGAATCATAATGGCCGTGATGATCATACACTTCATTATGCTTTGCATAATTGTTCCACTCACCAATCAACCCTTCTTTTACATCAGGAAATTTATTGGAGAGATCGGTAACCTCTCCTGGGTCTTTTTCAAGGTCGAACAACTGCCATTGCCCAAAGCCGAATGGAACCGGTAATGGCAAAAAGACCCTGCTAGTTCAAGAGTTACTTAGCTAAACGACCATTTTTTGTTAACTTTGAACAAATCAAAATTATAGCTTGAAAACTCATCATAAAATTATCAACGGAGATAGCAGACAAATGACATTATTGCCAGACAATTCTGTTCATTTAACTATTACTTCACCACCCTATTGGCAGCTCAAGGACTACGGAACAGACAATCAAATTGGCTTCCATGACAGTTACGAAAATTTCATAAACAACCTCAACTTAGTTTGGAAAGAGTGCTACCGCACTCTTCACAATGGTTGCAGGTTGTGTGTAAACATTGGCGACCAATTTGCCAGGGCAGTTTATTATGGTCGCTACAAAGTAATTCCCATCCGAGAAGAGATTATCAAGTTTTGTGAGAACATCGGCTTTGATTATATGGGTGCTGTCATTTGGCAAAAAGTTACCACCTCAAACACGACAGGCGGCGGCGTTCAAATGGGTTCTTATCCATATCCACGAAACGGGATTTTGAAACTTGACTATGAATTTATTTTAATTTTTAAAAAATTAGGTGAAGCACCAAAACATACTAAAGACCAAAAGGAGCTTTCTAAAATGACTGCGGAAGAATGGACCACATTTTTTGCAGGACATTGGAATTTCACAGGGGCAAGACAAAACGGACACATCGCAATGTTTCCTGAAGAGTTACCAAGACGGTTAATTAAAATGTTTTCGTTTGTTGGAGAAACAGTTTTTGACCCATTTGCAGGAAGCGGAACAACATCATTAGCAGCAAAAAATCTTTACCGAAACTCTATTGGCTATGAAATTAATCCTGAATTTATTCCTTTCATAAAAGAAAAATTAGAAGTGCATCAAAAAGATTTAAACGGCACTACTTATGAAATTTATTTGTGCGTTCCCCTATCGGGTCGGGCTTTCCGTTCCAATCTTTTTTTCGTTCCTCAAAAAAGGATTTCCACTTCAATCCCTAACGCAGCCTAACTATGAAAGAAAGTTTAGTTCAATGGACATTATTGCAAAACTTAGATTTTCTTTCAAAATCTCTTGACTTTCAAATAGCAGTAAAAAAAGGGCAAGAAATAACTACCGACTTTGGAAGAATAGATTTTATTTTAGAAAGCTTTCAAAAAAATCATTTGATTGTAGAATTGGAAACCGTTCTTGATACAAAAAATAAAAGAGACTATTGCTTTAATCAAGTTCTAAACTATAAAAATGTTAGCTACTCAAGCAAAACTGACTATTGTATTTTATTTGCCAGTGAAACAAATCTGAAGTCAATATCAATCGTTAATCAATTTGGAATTGAAAATGATGTATTGATAAAAACGTATTCGATTAATGATGTAAAAAAATTGTACTCTTCTACAATCGAAAGACTAAGTTTAAGTTTTGGATTATCAGTACCCAAACCTGCAAACTATACAATTTGTTTTTTACGTTGGCTGAATAAAATTTTGAAACCATATAAAGATTTTGAAAAAACGTTTCTTAATGAAAAAAATGTTGCTCATTACTTCACTTCAGCTAACACGACAAATTTTAAATGCTATTTGAGGCTTGCGTTAGATTTTGAAATGATTACTGAAGCAAAAGGAGGTTTTACAATAACAGCAAATGGATTCGAATATATTCAGAATTTCAATCCAGATATTGATTTTGCAACTAACCTTTCTTCTGTTGATTTAACAAATGAGCAAAAAAAAATTCTATTGAGAATTATTACTAATGGTAATTGGTCAGCTCACAAAGTAAATATCTATTGGTTTTTAAGATTTTTAGAAGTTACTAATGGCGAATGGTTGCCGAACGCAAAATCATTTGAGAAACATAAGCTTGATTTAGTAAATGGACTATTTAATGTAAATTATCTTTCAAGAACGATGTATGAATTTTTAAATTTTGCTTGTAATTGGTGTATGGAATTAGGATTAGTTGATAAAATAAAAACTTCTACGAAGTATGATAAAGTTTATCTTACACCATTGGGAATTGAAATAAATAATATTTTCAGTTTAGACCTGCAATTGAAGAAAAACAGGCTTAACCTTAACTTTAAATATCTCGACTAATGGCAACTGAAATAATTGCAGAAGTATTACAAAATAACCCTAAAATTTTGAACGAATTAGGCGAAAGGCTTTACGCTAAAATCACCGAAGTTGTAATCCCTGAATGGACGGAAGCATTTAGACAAATAACAAAACAAGACTGCTACGATTATGTTTACGAAGTAACCATTCCAAGAACATTTGACGGTTACTTGACAGAAAAATCTGTCATCAATGACTATCTTGCTAAACTGTTTCCAGCGGTAGTTTTTGAAGAATCAGATTCCGATTTAGACCATTCAGGTGATGTAGATTATTTCGGCAAAGTGGGCGACAAAGCTTTTGGCATTCAAATAAAACCAGTAACTGCAAATGCAAACTTTGGCAATTACAAACTGACCGAAAGAATGCAAGCAAACTTTGAATCCTTTGAAGAAAAATATGGCGGCAAAGTTTTTGTAATTTTCTCTTCAAAAGTTGGCAATAAAAAGGAAGTTAAAAACAAAGAAGTGCTTGAAGAAATTACTGCTGAAATAGCAAGGCTAAAATGACCACGAGGAGAAGCCACATACCGATTACATGGGGTTTGGCGTTATTGGGGACAGAAGTACAATCATCAGCAGTGCCTATCCAAGCTTTGGTTTCGGCGGACGGAATTCTTCAACTTACAACCACGATACCACCATTATAAATGTACAGGCCCGCCTTGCATTTTATAGCGGCAAAGGGCAATTAATTGGCAATGTAAACAGTGGTAGCTATGGAGGAATTGCTTTTGCAATGCCAGAATTATATGCCGAAGCAGTAAATATTATGGGTACAAAATGGAGTGCCTGGATAGGTGCAAAATTTTTCCGCGGTGGGGATATACATATGGCCGACTATTTTTATTTTGACGATCATAGTACCCAGGGATTTGGGATAAGTTATAAAAACACCAATTTTGCTATAATGTTTCCGGGAAATGTAGATACGGGCCAGTTCGGTTCCACCGAATTTTTATGTCAATATCGTGGATGGAACAGCAAGGCTTGGGCTTCGTGGCAGAAGCATGGTTATTTTGGAACATATCATACCATTTCAAAACAACCTGCAATCCATCAAGTTGCTGGCAGAATATCATCACCTTGCAAATGCCACTAATACCGATACAACTACCGCATTCAATTATCCATCGGCGGATGGTTGGGTAGCAGGCATAAAATATGTTGCAACCTTAAATACTACCATGCCGGGCTCTTTTAACCAGACTGCATTCAGATATGGAAATGGTATAGCCAATGGTGGTGATGGAGGTAATTCGAAAACATGGTTAACTTATGGGGCTCCCGATTTGGGAACAGATAAATTTAACCATGCCAACTCTATATCATTTGACGAACATTTGCTGTTAAATTTAAATGCTAAATACAGCCTCAATGCTTATGCCATATACACTAAAAGCCAGGGCGCAATAGATAGTTTGAATAAAGCACCCGATTATTTTGGAAGACAAATATTTAACCGCAAACATGAATATGCCATAGGGCTTAGAAATTTTTGGTACATAAAACCATGGTTTGTTTTAATGAGCGAAATAAATTATGCAAGCCGTACAGACGGGTCGCAGGCTGCAGCAACCATGACGAAATTTTCTATAATACCCACTTTTGTACCCACTGCAAAAGCAGACCCATGGGCACGGCCTCATTTCAGGCTTATCTATTCTATTGCCAGGTATAACCAGTTTGCTTCAGACAATCTTTATTCCCCTTATCTTGCTGAAATTGGACCAAAAAAATGGGGGCAATATATTGGTGTAAGGGTTGAGTGGTGGTTATTTTAAAACTATTTAGTGTTTCCAAAATAACAATAATCATTTCTACATTTATTCATTTCTTCTACTTCTACAGATGCCTGCCAGAAAAAAAGATAAGGCGAAATGGTAGTTCTCAAAATGCCTGCTAAAATTGCAATAAAATCTTTGTCGAACTTTATGCTTGGAACAAATGTGGCTTTCAGAATTGCAGGAAAATCCTGTTTATATAAAAGGGAGCAATAAGATACACCAACGACCCCATGGTAGAGGCATACCCTTCTCTGTCTGCCTTATGTAGAAACCAAAAAATAAATTAATGCAATTGCAGCTACTGTCATTATTGCTAATGTTATAAAACCAAGAACATTTGAAATTTTTGAGTTTGTGTTTGTCCGCATAATTTCTTTGTTGTTGCCAATATGCAGAATGATAGCAATTAAAATTGGAGCTGTAAGTCCGTAAGCAACGGCTGTAAATAGTAAAGCCTTAATTGGACTAATTCCTAAAAAATCAAGTGATAGCCCTACGAGTAACGAAATAATAATGGAAATATAAAATGCTTTTGCTTGTGGAAATTTTTTGTCTAGCCCTGCTTCCCAACCAAAAGTTTCTGCAAGCATATAAGATTGTGAGCCTG
>JAYVZR010000360.1:0-10306 GCA_043783135.1 Ferruginibacter sp.
AAACTGGTTTTGGGTAGCTCCATGGATCTACCCTGCCTGCTATAAACAGGTCTAGATCGCCATCTTTATCATAATCAATTGCCCTTACACAAAACTTACTGGTAAGATTATTGGGCAATGCTAATGAATCTAATGAATAGTTTCCTTTGCCGTCGTTTACATAAAATTTGTCCTGGTAGTTTTGTGAACCAGGCTGGTTGCCATAGCCACCTCCGGCAATGTACAAATCCAGGTCGCCATCACCATCTGCATCAAAAAGCAGCAGCCCCATATCATCGCCATGTTTGCCTGTAGCTGTTGTTAATAAGGATTTTTGAGTAAACTGACTTCCTGGCTGCTGTAAAAATAATTGTGCGCTGTAGCCAGCTGCGCCACCGGTAATAATATCGTCCAGTCCGTTACTGTCTATATCACCTATTGCCAGCGCAGGGCCATATTCGGAAAGTTTATGTGGAAGGAGTTTTTGAATGTTGAAATCCACAAAATCATATTGCTGATGGATATAGTGGATGCCCACAGAATCGGTGACTTCTTTAAATAAGGTATGCATTGCAAATACTTCCTTGCTACCCGGGGTATCTTGTACCGCTGTTGAAATATTTATCTGTAATAACCGGTCGGCAGTAATATGCTGCAATAATTGTATTTTACCATTTGGCCATTTTACAATAATAGAATCTATCATATTAATATTGCCCAAACCAAAATGCCCAATATCCTGCACGGTAGAAAGATAACCCCTATAAGGTGTGTTTTCCCAAACCTGTTGTTTGCCATGATCATAGTGTAGTTCAACCCATGCCCCAATTCCTGCTTTATTAAGGCTGTCGCCGGTTAGTTTTACCTGCAGGTAATGGCTGCTGTCCTTGTTTTGATCTCTTTCATTGTTGCGATACACAGAAGCTTTATCATTAATATTATTCACTATAAAATCAAGGTCGCCGTCATTGTCCAAATCTACATACGCAGCTCCATTGGAAAAAGTAGGTGTAGTAATACCCCAATTTACTGATACATCACTAAAGGTTAAATTGGCGTTGTTTTTAAAAGCGTAATTGTGAATTTTTACCTCCGGAATCTGTTCCAGTATTTGGCTTTTGGAAGCAACAGAATATGCTGTGTTCCTAAACATAATAAATTCGTTATCCGTAACGTCTCTTGGAAAGCCATTGGTAACCATCAGGTCACGATTACCATCATTATCAAAATCAGCTAATAATGGTGTCCAGCTCCAGTCTGTTTCAGCCACACCTGCATAAAAAGCTATTTCACTAAAAATGGGTGCTCCTATAGAATCGTTTTGTTTCACCCGTGGCCCCTGGTTTAGTTGAAGGGTATTACGCACATATTGATAGTTATATCCAAACTGATCGCTGTTTTGATAAGTTTGATAGCTATTTGGTTTCATCATCTCCTTTTTGCGGTAATTATCTCTTGGATTCATGTCTAATGTTATCATGTCCATTAAACCATCATTATTGATATCACCAATATCATTCCCCATTGCGTTAAAGGAAGTATGTTTAAAATAATCAGATAAATGTTCAGTAAAAGTTCCATCATGATTATTAATCCAAAGAAGGTCGTTGGGTAAATAGTCGTTTGTTACATAAATATCCTTCCACCCATCTCTATTAATATCGGTTATAGTTGCACTGTGTCCATATCCATCTGCTGAAATACCAGCTTTTTTTGACACATCAGTAAAGACTCCATGTTTAAGAGTGCTGTTCCAGTCATTACGATACAAACGGCCTGCATTGCGGTAAGAACTATCTTTATTAATGGGGTGAAAAATATTGGGTGTACGGGGATCAGAAATTTCATTTACTACAAGATACATGTCGAGGTCGCCATCATTATCATAATCAAAAAAAGAGGCCATCGTAGAATAAGAAGTATCCGCCAATCCATATTCACTGGCCATTTCTTTAAATTGCGGAATACCATTTTTATCAACACCCTGGTTAATGTATAATAAATTTCTTCTTTGGTTGCTATAAGTATTAAGTGTAACACACACATACATATCTAACCATCCGTCGTTATTGATATCGATTACCGAAACACCCCTGCACCACTTACCATTTCCAGTAACTCCCGCTTCTTTTGTAATATCCTGAAACTTAAAATTACCCTTATTTAAATATAGTTTATTGGATACTTTGTTGCCTGTAAAGTAAACATCTTCAAGTCCATCTTTGTTGAAATCACCAATACCTACACCGCCTCCGTTATAAATATTAGATACATCAAGAATATTCAGCGAATCTGATTCAACAATCTTGTTGTTAAAATCTATCCCGGAATCAGCAGAATCTACAATTTGAAATAGTGGTCCTTTTTTTTTACAGGATAAAAATAAAAATATACAAACAAATAAAAAGCCGCATACTAAACGCATCACAACAAATTTTAAAATTTTAAAAAGGCAAATTAAGTAAAAATAGAGGAGAAATAATATTTGGAATACAACATTACTCAAAATAAAAGGAGGCAGGTTATAAAACCTGCCTCCTTTTATATAATTTAAAAAATCTTATACTTATTAATAACCAGGGTTCTGTGTTAAAACAGCTTTACCTCCAACCTGGCTAAGATCTATCTGCGCCTGTGGAATTGGCAAGTATTCACTCTTACCTGTTTTGTAAGAAACACCCACCATTGTTAAATAACCACTTGCTAATTCACGAGCTGCATAAGCAGTTAATTCAGTAGCACCAATACCCCAGCGGGTAATATCAAAAAAGCGATGCCCTTCTGTAGCAAGCTCTAATTTACGTTCAAAACGGATAGCTGTTCTTGCAGTAGCCTGATCTGCAAAAGTTGGATATGTTCCAATTTGATAATTGGCTGGAGATAATTTAACAAAGCCTAGTGGATTAGATGCACGTGTACGAATCAAGTTTACATACGTAGTTGCAGTTGCCAAAGATCCAACTTCAGCTTCAGCTTCAGCAGCCAACAATAATACATCTGCATAGCGCATCAAATTATAGTTATTAGCAGTAAATCCATTTGACCATGCAGAAGCATCTGTATAAGTACCAATCTGCGATTTATAGAATAAATGCTTCATAGTAACATATGGCCCGGCAGCTGCCTGGTTACGTATCCAATCCTGGCCGGGCATTACACCCCAGTCAAGAAAAGGAATTCCACGACGGCCCATTGTCCAGTCAATACGAGGATCAACGGGGGTAACCGCATCTGGTAAATATGGGGTAGTAGAGCTTTTACCTTGGTCGTTCTTTAAATCAGTGGTATTATAACTACCATCCAGAAATGGTAAGCCACTCCCATTTACTTTAAAAGAATTGGCTAAACTAAATGAGGGTTGAAAGAATCCACAGCAAGATGTTTGAGCACCGCCACCATAAGGAAAGTTTAAGGCATCTCCCTGGTTAGCATTTGCTCCACCTGTTCCATCGTTTACAAACATCTGAACGGCGAATACGCTTTCAGCGCTGTTTTTTAAAGCTGGGTTAAAATTATCAGCAAATTTTGCATTTAGAGCATATTTATCACCTCTTGCTGTTTTTCCATTGGCAATAATGGTAGTAAACAACGGTAGTGCATCACTGAATCTTTTCTGATACATATATACCTTGGCAAGGTAAGCCCCAGCGGCCCATTTATTTACACGGCCATACTGGCTTTGTGTTTCTGGTAAATTTGCATAAGCAAATGCAAGATCTGCTGCAATATTTGGCAACACATCTATGTTTGGCGTATTGAAATTACCGGCAGAATATGTTTGGTCTTCGCTAACCCATGGAACTTTACCAAAAGCCCTTGCTAACTCAAAATGATAATGGGCACGCAAAAACCTAGCCTCTGCAGCGGACTGAAGCGTATCGGCAGGAGTCATATCTGTTGCCTGACGCATCAGGCGCAATACATCATTTGCACGTTGTGCACCATCATAACGCTGTTGCCATAACTGGTTAATATAACTATTGGATGGAGACGTATTCCATGTCTCAATGGGGGTAATCAGGTTCTGATCACCAGGATCAGATCCTTTGTGCGCATCGCCACCAGCCACACTTCCGTAAACCCAGTTACTGGATGATGTGGCCCAGGGGCCATTGTTGGTACCGGCTTGACTTCCCTCGCCATCCAACAGAGAATAGGCGCCCACTAAAACCTGGGCAACAGCTATTTTGTTTGCTACCAATTGGGGACTCAAAGAAGCTACTTGAGGGAGTTCCAGATAATTCTTCGAACAGGCATTTAATAATACCAGCGAAGAAACCGCAATTGGCAAAAAGTATTTAAAATTATATTTTTTCATATATCAACTATTTTATTTTAAAATTAAAATGTGAAGCTAACTCCTATAATAAATGTTTTTGATGAAGGATAATTACCATAATCAACACCAAAACTTTGTGATGAACCTGAAATTTCCGGATCAAGACCAGAGTAATTGGTAATGGTAAAAAGATTAGCAGCCTGAACATAAGCCCTTGCTCTTTCCATACCGATATGCTTTAGCAAATCAGGGGCAAATGTATATCCAATAGACAATTGTTTACATCTAAAATAAGTGCCGCTTTCGTTATAAAAATCATTTAATTCACCATTGGTACTAAATTTAGAGTCGTTTTCTACAATTGGATATGCACCTGCACTTTTCGCTGTCCATTGAGCCCTTGGTAAACTTCTGTCTGCTGGTATCCATGATTCAGTTAACAATTTTGCACTTTTAGCATTCTGGAACTGAGGCCAGAAATCCTGAAAATAACGGGTATAGTTTAAAACATTACCGCCAAAAGCGCCATACATTACCATCGATAAATCAAACTGCTTGTAAGAGACATTTATATTGATACCCAATGTAAAGTCTGGATTTGGGTTACCGTAAAACACTTTGTCTGTTTCATCAATTTTACCATCCCCGTTAGTATCCTGATATTTAAAACGTCCAGGGGCAGCATCTTTTTCTGTAGGCGATTTTGCCACATCAGCAGCATCTGCATAGATGCCAACAATATGATAGCCGTAAAATGCACCTACTGGATGACCAGCCTGGTTTCTAACCTGATTGCCTGTATTGTGTGTACCTGCAGTTTCAAAATAACCGGCAGCTCCCGGAATGCGTACCACTAAGTTTTTATAAGCACCAAAGTTTGCACCAACTGATAAATTGACATCCTTATTTATTTTTGTGTGATAGGTTGCAGAAAAATCAATACCGGTATTCTGCATATCGCCAATATTAACCAATGGCAATGTTGCACCAACACCTGCTGTACCTAGCGACTGATCTGTAAATAAAAGGCCATTAATTTTTTTCTGATACCAGTCAAAAGAAATATCTAATGTATTTTTTATAACTGTTGCATCAACACCAAAATCTAAAACTTTATTCTGTTCCCAAGATGTTTTCAGGTTACCGTAAGATGCAGCGTAAAAACCTGACGATGGAGTACCTGTGCCACTTACATCATAATAAGAGCCACCGCCATTGGTACCGTAAGACGTATACTGATTACCTGCCGGTACATTGGAAATAGAACCCAGTATACCATAACTACCACGTAGTTTAAGACTGTTAAGCCATGTTGTGCTCTTCATAAAACTTTCGTTGGTTACTATCCATCCTGCAGAAACAGACCAAAAATTACCATATTTTGATTGAGGCCCAAATACTGAGTTTCCATCCCGACGGAAATTTCCACCGACAAGGTACTTCTCTTTATATGCATAATCTAATTTTGCTAAAAGCGCAGTACCATGTACTTTACCTCCGTTGTTTCCGGCTTGACCGCTTGAATTAGACTGCCCGCCATTGGCACCAGTATTAAGGCTAAGATAGGTAGGATTATCAGAAAAATAATTAATCCTTTGACCATTGAGATATCTTCCATTGTATTGCAATGCCTCATAACCTATCAAGGCTTTTACATTATGGTCACTCGCAAATGTATTGTTATAACTTAATGTATTGGTAAAGTTCCAGTTAGCAATATAAGAAGCATATTCGCCATAGCCATTAGAAGCAGAATTTTCTGCATTTTCGTAACTTCTATAATTATGGTAGAAACCATAATTATTGTTTAGGTTTCCACCAAATAATGTTTTTGCAGTAAAATGCTTTAAGAAATCTAACTCTGCGAAAACATCTCCCTGTATATTCCAGTCATTATTTTTGTTATCAGCATTTCTAACCGTACGGGCATAAGGGCTTGAAGAATTTCCTAATTCAGAACCGGCCGTTCCACCAAAACCACCACCGGCATTACGAAGAGGAATAATGGGTTGTTCCCAAGCCGTGGTATTTACTTCATTACCTTCCTGGTTATTGCCGATTCTGTTACCATCCTTGTAAAAAATATACGCATTTTCGCCAATGCGGAAATTGTTTTTTACATTAAATACAGTATTGATCCTTCCTGAATAACGTTTCAGGTAAGTATTTAAGAGTGTTCCCTGTTGATTGAAATAGTTGAAAGCAAAAAGGTAAGCAGATTTATCTGAACCGCCACTTGCTGTAACTGTATGGCTTTGAATGGGTGAATTTTTAAATACTGCACTCCACCAGTCTGTACCAGTTTTATTTGCTGGTACTATCAGGTAAATATCACCCTTTGCATAATTGTCATTATACTTTGTTAAATCAACCGCTGGATTTGAAGCAGATACACCAGAAGCACTACCTGCTTTGATGTAATCAGGCAATACAGGAGTCAGCCCTGTACCATACTGTTGAGAAACCACACAACCAGGGCAAATAGCCGCTGTATCTGGCCTTACCTGTTGAGAATTTTTTGCTGCCAGGAAAAGCAGGTCGGCCATTTGTTGTGAATTAGCCTTTCTCCATGGATCACTTGAAGGTACAGTTTGAGTTCCATAATAACCATCATAAGTAACAGAAGACCTGCCCCTGCCTCTTTTGGTGGTAACAATAATTACACCTGCAGCTCCACGGGCACCATAAATAGCGGCTTGTCCATCTTTTAATATCTGAACAGATTCGATATTTGCTGCATTTAAATCCTGTAAAGTACTTAAATCTCCAGGACTAGATTGAACTCCATCAACAACAACCAATGGTGCTACGTTACCAAAAGAAGTTACACCCCTGATAAATACGTTGCTGCCTTCGCCTGGCTGACCAGAACCAATTACTGTAACACCAGAAGCCTGCCCTTGCAGCATCTGCTGTACAGATCCTGAAGGAATAGTCTTCATGTCTTTTACATTTACTACTGATACCGCACCAGTAATTTCTTTTCTTTTTTGAGCAGTGTAACCTGTTACAACCACTTCATTTAAAGAATTTGGTCTTTCTGTTAAAGTAACTTTAGCTGTAGTTACACCAGAAACACTAATGTCTTCATCTTCATAGCCAACTGAAGAAACAATGAGTTGGCTTTTGCCATCCGGAACTGTAATGGAGAACTCTCCATTAGCACCAGTAACAGCAGCAATTTTAGTTCCCCTAACACCTACTGTAGCCAGGGGGATAGGGGTATTGTCTTTTGCATTGGTGACAACACCGGTAACTGTTTTTTGCTGAGCATAAATTTGAGAGGATAGGAGCAGGCAGCATAATAATGCGCATATTCCTGAGAGGAGTTTTTTTAACATATAGCAGCTTGGTTTAATTAATGATAAAACGAAGTTAAATTTATTTTTTTAACAAACCATAAAAAATTATTAAAAAAAATGATATTATTTTATCTAACTCTTATTAATTTATTTTTTACAATACCGCAATTGATAAATGTTAATACCTATTTTTAAAATAAGGGATAGATGAAACTTTTACCAGAAAAGGGTTTGGGCGTTTTTATTTATTAAACATTTTAAAGAAATTAATAAATATTGCTATTTAAACACTAAATCATTTTGTGGATAAACTATACAAGAAGGTGATTAAATTAATGCTTATAAATTTCCTCTTGCCTCTTGTTCCTTTTCTAAAGCTTCAAATAAGGCTTTAAAATTTCCTTTGCCAAAACTCTTTGCCCCTTTCCGTTGAATAATTTCAAAAAACAATGTGGGCCTGTCTTGTAAAGGTTTACTGAATATCTGTAACAGGTATCCTTCTTCGTCTTTATCTATCAATATTCCCAATTCACTTAATGGTTCAATGTCTTCGTCTATTTTACCCACCCTATCCAATATATTTTCGTAATAACTATAAGGAATTTTTAAAAATTCAATTCCGCGGCTTTTTAAATCTTTAACTGTTTTTACAATATCTGCTGTAGCTATGGCAACATGTTGCACCCCCTCTCCATTATAAAAATCAAGGTATTCTTCTACCTGGCTTTTCTTTTTCCCTTCTGCCGGCTCGTTAATAGGAAATTTTACAAATCCATTTCCATTACTCATTACTTTACTCATCAGGGCAGAATATTCTGTAGATATGTCTTTATCATCGAATGTGAGGATATTTTTAAATCCCATAACTTCTTCATAAAATTTTGCCCATGTGTTCATCTGGTTCCAACCCACATTACCCACACAATGATCTACATATAACAAGCCTGTTGAAGAAGGATTATGGCCGGATTTCCATTCAACAAAACCTGGAAGGAAAAGACCTTTATAATTTTCCTTTTCTATAAATAAATGTATGGTTTCGCCGTAGGTATGTATGCCGCTTATTACTACTTTACCGTTATTATCATTTAGTATGGTGGGTTCCAAATAGCTTTTGCCTCCACGTTGTGTTGTTTCTTTCCATGCGGCAGTAGCGTCCATAACTTTTAAAGCTAAAAATTTTACGCCATCACCATGCTTGTAAATATGATCTGCAATAGGGTTATCACTACGTAATGGGGTTGTTAATACAAAAGTTAATTTATTCTGCCTGATAACATAACTCACTTTATCTTTCATACCAGTTTCCGGACCGGCATAAGCCAGGGATTGAAATCCAAAAGCTGTTTTATAAAAATGTGCTGCCTGCTTTGCATTACCTACATAAAATTCCACATACTCTGTACCTAGTAAAGGAAGGAAATCGTTTGGGGTATTAATTAATGCATTGGGTTGACTTGTGAAAGTTGCCATTTTGTAATTATTAAATTCGTAATTGTATTATTGTTTATCAAAAATCATTCAACAATATCACGAACCCATAGCAAGGGCAAGCAAAAGCAAAGTATAGCAATTGCGCTTGTCAAAAAATCTTTTATGAGGATAATCGGGAAGCATATCTTATAACAAAGGTAAATAGTCCTGAGCGAAGTCGAAGGATATTTTTGCCAATCCTGAGCGTAGTCGAAGGATGCAGGAGTCGAAGAATGCAGGAGTCGAAAAATGGGTGAGTTTAAAAGTGGTAATAAAGAATGGTAGGGTAATAGTCCTGAGCGAAGTCGAAGGATATTTTTGCCAATCCTGAGCGTAGTCGAAGGATGCAGGAGTCGAAAAAAGGTAAGTTTAAAAATAGAAATAAAGAATTATTTTGCACCATGCTTTATAACACCCGTCAGGAAGCCTGTTATTTGTATATAATTTTATGCAACGATGGTAGCTTTTATACGGGTCTTACGGATGACCTGATAAGAAGATTTGAAGAACATGTAAATGGTGTTTATGAAACATGTTATACTTTTAAAAGAAGGCCACTGGTATTAAAATATTTCGAAACAATTCCGTTTTTAAAAGATGCTACAGAAAGAGAAGTGCAAATTAAAGGTTGGTCCAGATCAAAGAAAGAAGCATTAATACAGGGCAATTTTCATAAGCTTCAGTTACTTTCGCAATGCAATAATTTATCACACCATAAATACTATAACTTGGAAAAAGGTCCCGACTCCGCTCGACCAACAAATACCCCTTCCTCCCTTCGGCTCCGCTCAGGGCAGCCAAAAGCAGGAATATTAGGTGGAGGGCAACTTGGAAGGATGTTATTACAAGCAGGGGCAAATTACCCAGTGGAAACTTTTGTTATGGAAAATGACAGCGAATGCCCTTCAGCACATTTGTGCAATCATTTTATTAAGGGTGATATTGCCAATTTTGATGACGTATATAATTTTGGAAAAGGCCTTGATGCGCTAACTATTGAAATAGAAAGTGTAAATACTGATGCCCTTGAAAAGCTTCAAAATGAAGGAGTAAAAATCTATCCAAATCCTGCGGCTTTAAAAATTATAAAAAATAAAATTTTACAAAAGCAATTTTATAAAAATCATGAAATACCGACCAGTGATTTTATTATAACAGAGAATTTAGCTGCACTAAAAAAACAGGAAAATTTTTTGCCTGCAGTACACAAATTAGGCCTGGGAGGTTATGATGGAAGAGGCGTTGAAATCCTTAAAACAAAAGAAGATATTGA
>JAYVZR010000361.1:0-3866 GCA_043783135.1 Ferruginibacter sp.
CTCAAACCGTAAAATATAACCATGCTTTTGTGCGACTTACGGAATAATAGCAAAGCCAAACATTTGTAACCTCAATTTCATTTCTTAACGCCAGGCATTCAAATTTTTAGCTTTTTTTATGCAGCCTTGATTTTTTTTGTTTCTTTTTTTTTCAAGAAAAAAAAAGAAAGCAGAGACTACAAATGCTAGGTAAGGCTTGATGATAAAATTAGTTTTTTAACTCTGCCATTTATTGAGGCCCAATAATTTTTTGCCCAACTCATTTAATTCTGCCTTACCATATTTTGTTTGTTCCCATTTTCTTGGGTCGCCCGGAAATGCATAACCTTCCGGTGCCACACTATCCCTCCAGGATGTTACCCTCCATTCACGCAACGCATCATTATCTTCTTCGGCAGGCATCATAGAAATATATTGTGCAATGCGTACTTTATTACCGCTTAAGTTGGGCCTTATACCATGCGGCTGAAGGCTATTAAATATCAACAAATCACCAGCTTCCATTTTTACTTTTTTCATTTCAAAGCCTGTGGTATCTGGTTTAAAATGGTCCCTGTCTTGTGGCTGTGTTAACTTCCATGTTTCATAATTGCGGAACAAGTCGGGTAAGCATTGAAAGCCTCCCATGTTTTCATCTGTCTGATCTGCGAGGGCAAGTACCCCCTGCACATTTACTGGTTTTGTATCAGGATCATAATCCCAATGGATAAAACCCTTGTATTCAAATCCGGGTTTGATGGGGAAGTTTAAGTTGGCCCGGTCAATGGTCACCCACAATTTTTCGGTACCCCAAATATCAGCAAATGCATCGTACACTCTTTGCACCTGACGATTGTTCCAAAGATGCTGGTTATTGTACACTTCAACCATACCTGTATTGGTAAGCTCTTTCATTTTCATTTCAGCACGGGGTGGAGCATACCATGTTTCTGCATCATTAGGATCTTTCTCTTCAAACTCCCATAAAAAATTTGCGGTTGCCTGGGCCTGTTCTTTTGGCACTACATTTTTAATAACAATATATCCATTGGTAATCCAGAAATTCCAGTCTTCCTCGCTCAATACACGAAGCGGTTTTCCATTACTGCGGTCGTTAAGTTTAGTGGCACTGCTTTTTGCAGTGGAAGGATTACCAGGGATATCCTTATGTGCATTAGGCATCATGGTAGGTGTCATGGTGGGTGTCATTGTTTTTTGTTCCATAATAGCGGTTTTAATTTTTTAAAGTTAATGTAATTGATGACATAGGGCATTGACGGTTACTGCGTGTGCAGAATCCGCTGTTTGTCCTGTATTGACAAGTAGTAGTATTATTACTTTTGATGTTTGATGATGATTGTGATAACAACATCTGGCGGCTGTTAAATGCGGTATTGCTGGCTGTTTGTTTCATATAGCTTTTGATGTGTGATTTGATAGAACAAAAATAGCTGTTGACAGTACCCTGTTTCAACACTCATACTACCCAATATTTGTTCTGTATTGATATTTTTTATGAAATTTGGGAAGAATTACTATTACTGCAGACAAAAAAGACGATTTTGTATTCATCATTCGCCTGTAAAAGGCCGACCTAAATTTTGCCAAATGAAAGTAAAACTTGAAGCTGTAAAACCAGATGAAGACAGCTCTTTTAGGATCCTCCTCACACCAAATCTGAATGATTTATTTTACTGGCATTTTCATCCTGAATATGAAATTGTTTATGTGGAAGCAGAAAAAGGTATCCGGCATATTGGTGATCATATTTCCAAATATGAAGGAAGCGACCTTGCATTGATTGGCCCCAATATCCCTCATTTAAATTTTGACTACGGTGTAAGAACTACTGTTGATACTGTGGTTGTGCAAATGAAAGAACATTTTTTAGGAGAAGCTTTTTTTGCATTGCCCGAAATAGCATCCATTAATGATTTGTTTGAACGGGCAAAAAGCGGACTGGCATTTTCAGGTGAATCAAAAAAACTGGCAGGCGAAAAATTAAAAACACTCAGCAGCCTCTCACATTTCGACCAGCTTATTACTTTACTACAAGTTTTTCAGTTACTTGCTGCAAGTAAAGAAACCATTGCTTTAAACACTAGGCCCATTGCAAATGTTGCTGTTTTAAAAGAACAGAAAAGGCTGCACCAAATTTATCATTTTATAGAAACTCATTATCAACAGCATATTGATGTAAATGATGTAGCAAAAACTGCTCATTTAACAACTGCTGCTTTTTGCAGGTATTTTAAAAAATCTACCCACCTTACTTTTACTGATTTTTTGAATCAATACCGCATCAACCAGGCAAAAAAATTGTTGATGCAGGATAAGAATGTAAGCGATGCCTGCTATGAAAGTGGTTTTGAAAACCTGTCGCATTTTAATAAAACCTTTAAAAAATTTACTGGCGAAAATCCTAGTGTATATAGAAAAAAGCAGGCATTGTATTAATTAATGATATACCCAACGCTTTACGCAAATAATTAGTGTGTTTTATATTGTGCAACTTCGCTTTCATCGGCAAGTGTGCTGCTAAAAAATTTTGCGATACAGAAACAAAATATTGCTCAATACAGCCAACTTTTAACCAAAATTTATTATGATTTAAAATTTAATCAGCTTTAATTACTGTTTCACCAGTTTTAATCTTTCTTTTTGTGTCCCCTGTTGTATTTCAACAAAATAAATACCTGCCGGCAATTTAACTCCAATTTGTATTGTACTATTGGGAGCTGTAGTTTGTTTGCTTTCCAATACCCTTCCTGCAACATCCGTTACAATTACAAATACAGGCTTTTCATTAATACCAGAAATTTGCAGCGTAAAGAAAGTGCTGGATGGATTGGGCATTACTGTTGCTCTCAGATCATCTTCATTTTCCATCTCTTCGGCAAATGTTTTTGATTCTGAAGTTCTTTCTGTGTGACCTTTTCCTGTAGTAAGGTATGGTGAAAGCCTGCTGCCAGGTATGGGGCACTCAAAAGCAAAGTCGGGAATTTTCCATGCCACAGAAAGATGATCACTACAGGTAGCTTCTTTATGCAATGCTTCGATATAATACGTTGCACCCTTCACTAAAAATACAGGTTTGGATTTTTGTGATGGAAATTTATTCCACTCTCTGAATTTTGTAGGAGAATAAGTATAAGCAATCAGTACTTTATTGGCAGGGCTTTTATCTTTACTTAAATACAATTCCGCCTGGTCATCGCCGGAAACATTGAATGTGTAGTTACCGGTAACAGGTGCACAGATATAACCCCTTACCCTTGCGCCGTAATTATTACCAACATTAGCATATTCAAAAATTTTAAGTGAGCAGGTAATTTTTGGTTTATTGGGATAAGCAGGATTTGAAGTAAGGTCTGATATCTGTGATCCTTTAATATTGGTAAATCCTTCAACTGTAATGCTACCGCTTCCTTTACAACCAATAACTGTAATAACAGTTGTGTCAGAAATAGAGCTGCTGCCTGTATTGTCTGTCGCTTTAACAGTTGCTTTATACTTACCAGGTTCAGCATTTAAAAAACTAAACTCATAAGGAGCTGTATTATTAGTGGCATATAAACTGCCGTTAATAAACAACTCAGTTTTGGCAATGCTTCCATCGGCATCCGCAGCATTAGTTTTTATTTTTATTATATCGCCAGCGTTAAATGTAGATGGATTTGCAGGGCTTGTAATGGAAACTGTTGGCGGAATATTTATTGTTACCTGAAGTAATGACGAACCCCATAATGGAGATGCTCCATTTGTACCATTAAAGTCTTGTAGGTTTATAAGAATACCTGTATTAATATTATAAGAAAATAATGCACCCTGATTACTGCTTCCTCCTGTAGAATTCATTCCATAAAGCTTACCACCAATTCCTTCAA
>JAYVZR010000362.1:0-10278 GCA_043783135.1 Ferruginibacter sp.
CTAATTGAGCAGTGCTTTTTAGCTTTGATGTTAAGCCTTTCCCTAAATCGTATATTTGAAATATGAGGGATTATAAAAAATATGATGTTTGGGTTAAAGCTCATGAATTTACTTTATTTATTTACAAGGAAGTTTTGATTTGTTTTCCGATAAATGAAAAATATGATTTAATGTCACAATTAAAAAGAGCAGCATATTCGGTTCCCTTGAATATTGTTGAAGGGTGTGGCAGAAATACGGATAAAGATTTCGTACATTTTCTTGACATTTCTTTGGGATCTGTTCAGGAAGCAGAATATTGTTTATTACTTGCATTTGACTTGCAATATATTCAAAATGATGTCTATCAATTGGCAAGTAGTAAATTAAATTCTGTAAAAGCAATGCTTATAAACTTAATAAAATCAATAAGAAAATAATTATTAATTAAAATGAACAGCCTTTAGCTTTCAGCTTTTGGCTTTCAGCCTTCAGCTTTTAAAATGAAAAATTTTATTTCTGTAAACGATGTTGATGATATCAATGCTTTAGTGCAAAAAGCATTGGCGTATAAAAGAAATCCATTTGTCGACAGAAGCCTGGGAACAGATAAACGTATCGGCCTATTGTTTTTAAACCCAAGTTTACGCACCCGTTTAAGTACACAGGTAGCAGCAAAAAACCTGGGTATGGAAGCGATTGTTTTTAATGTTGATAAAGAAGGCTGGGCGCTGGAATTTGAAGAAGGAGCCATCATGAGTGGCCACACAGTTGAGCATGTAAAAGATGCTGCACCTATATTGGGGCAGTACTTTGATATTTTATGTATCCGTACATTTCCCTCTTTAAAAAACAGGGAGGATGATTACAGCGAACTGGTGATGAATTCATTTGTTCAATATTCAGGTGTGCCTATAATAAGTTTAGAAAGTGCTACCCTTCACCCTTTACAATCATTAACAGATATACTCACTATTAAAGAAACATTTACAGCAGTACGCAAACCTAAAATTGTGCTTACCTGGGCACCGCATGTAAAGCCTTTACCGCAGTGTGTTGCCAACTCATTTGCACAATGGGTAAATGCATGGGGCGAGGCAGATTTCGTGGTCACTCATCCCGATGATTATGAGTTGAGTGAGACATACACTAAGGGTGCAAATATTATTACCAATCAGAATGAAGCGTTGAAAGATGCAGATTATGTATATGTAAAAAACTGGAGTACTTACAAAGACTACGGAAAAATATATAGCAATGACCCCGCCTGGATGTTGACTGAAGAAAAATTAAAACTAACGAACAATGCTAAAGTAATGCATTGTTTACCAGTACGCAGAAACGTAGAATTAAGCGATGAAATTCTGGATAGTGAAAATAGTTTGGTTACAAAACAAGCTGGTAATAGAGTATGGGCAGTACAGGCAGTGATTTCAGAAATTTTAAAAGAAATCTGATGAACTCACTTTTTGTAATAAAAATAGGGGGTAATGTAATCGATGATGAAGAGAATTTTTCTTCATTTTTACAAAATTTCGCCGCTATCAAGGGTAAAAAAATATTGGTACACGGCGGAGGGAAAATTGCGACCAAAATTGGAGAACAGTTAGGCATTCAATCTAATTATATAAATGGAAGAAGAATTACTGATCAAGCAACAATAGACCTTGTAACAATGGTGTATGGGGGATTGGTGAATAAAAAGATCGTTGCAAAACTGCAGTCGTTACAATGCGATGCTATTGGTTTAACGGGTGCTGATGCCAATATAATTCCAGCAGTTAAAAGGCCAGTAAAAGATATTGATTATGGATTTGTAGGAGATGTGGTAAAAGAAAAAATGGGTGTGAAAAATCTGGAACTTTTACTCGCCAACAATTTTACATTGGTAATTGCACCTTTAACTCATGATGGTAATGGACAAATGTTGAATACCAATGCTGATACAGTTGCATCCTCACTGGCAGTGGCTTTATCAAAAGCCTATGATGTACGATTGATTTATTGTTTTGAAAAAAGTGGTGTGCTGGAAAATGTAAACGAAGATAATTCAGTAATACCGCTGATCACTAAAGACAAATATAGTCAGTTGTTGGCTGATAAAAGACTTTTCGATGGGATATTACCCAAAATTGACAATGCATTTGCAGCTATTAACAGCGGAGTAAAAGAAGTGCTGATAGGTCATGCAAATGATCTTTTGCAAAACGTTACAACCAACACAAAAGGAACTTTACTAAAATTATGACAACAAACGAATTATTTAACGAGACAGTTGGGTTGCTGAAACAGCTTATCGCTACACCCTCATTTTCAAAAGAAGAAAATGATACGGCAGAAATTATTTGTGCTTTTTTTAAAAAGCACGATGTTCCTTTTGCAAGAGTGGGTAATAATATTTATGCAAAAAATAAACAGTACGATGTTAACAAGCCTTCGATATTGTTAAACTCTCACCACGATACAGTATTACCCAATAAAAATTATAGCATAGACCCTTTCACACCGGTTGAAAAAGACGGTAAACTTTTTGGGTTGGGTAGTAACGATGCAGGCGGTTGCCTTGTATCTTTAATGGCTACATTTTTACATTTTTATAACCAGCCCCATACTTCACACAATGTAGTATTTGCCGCCAGTGCAGAAGAGGAGATCAGCGGTGTAAATGGTATTGAACTGGTGTTACCATTTTTAGGTAATATTGATTTTGGTATTGTTGGCGAACCAACAAAATTAGAAATGGCTGTTGCTGAAAGAGGCCTGATGGTAATTGATTGCCTGGCGACAGGCAGGGCGGGCCATGCCGCACGTAATGAAGGAGAAAATGCTTTGTACAAAGCAGTAGATGATATCAGCTGGATAAGGAATTATAAATTTGACAGGGTAAGTGACCTCTTGGGAGATTCCCGTTTAACCGTTACTGTTATTGATACAGATAATAAGCAACATAATGTTGTGCCGGCACAATGTAAATTTGTTATTGATGTAAGGGTAAATGAATTATATACTTTTGAAGAAATTTTGGAAGCTTTAAAAACAAATCTTAAAAGCCAGTTTAAACCACGTACTACCAGGATGAAATCAACCTCAATTGCATTGGATCACCCATTAGTATTGGCTGGCATACAATTAGGCAAAGGATATTATGGTTCACCTACAACATCTGATAAAGCACTAATGCCTTTTCCTACTTTAAAAATGGGGCCAGGCGACAGTGCAAGGAGCCATACTGCTGATGAATTTATATATTTGAAAGAGATTGAAGAAGGAATAGAAACTTATATTAAAATGGTAGAACAGATTGTATAAATTGATTTGCATCTTATAAAATTAAAATAACAATAATTGAAACTCTGGCAAAAGGATAAGACATCTTTAAAAGAAGTGGAGAAATTTACTGTTGGTAACGACAGGGAGCTGGATATTTACCTCGCACCCTTTGATGTGCTGGGTTCGTTGGCGCATACCAAAATGCTGGAGTCTGTGGGATTACTGAGTAAAGACGAATTGATTGTTTTAGAAATTGCATTAAAAGAAATTTATCAGCAAATATCCAAGGGCGATTTTGTATTGAATGAAGGTGTAGAAGATATCCACTCGCAGGTAGAATTAATGCTGACTGAAAAATTAGGTGATACCGGAAAAAAAATCCATAGCGCAAGAAGCAGGAATGACCAGGTGTTGGTTGACTTAAAATTATTTTTAAGAAGTGAAATTGAAAAATTGGTTCTGGATACAAAAGAGTTTTTTGATTTGCTGATACTGCAAAGCGAAAAATATAAAGATGATCTTTTACCCGGCTACACTCATTTACAGTTGGCTATGCCCTCTTCATTTGGATTGTGGTTTGGTGCTTACGCAGAGAGCCTTGTAGATGATTTGATAACGTTGAAAGCAGCTTATGAAGTCGTTAATAAAAACCCTCTGGGTTCTGCAGCAGGCTATGGTTCTTCTTTTCCAATTAACCGGAAAATGACCACCACTTTATTGGGTTTTGATGACCTTAATTATAATGTAGTGTATGCACAAATGGGCAGGGGCAAAACAGAAAGAATCGTTGCTTCAGCACTGGCAAATATCGCAGCCACTCTTTCTAAATTAAGTATGGATGCCTGCTTATACCTTAATCAAAATTTTGCCTTCATCAGTTTCCCCGACGAATTGACTACCGGAAGCAGCATCATGCCGCACAAAAAAAACCCCGATGTATTTGAATTGATCCGTTCACATTGCAACCGTTTACAGGCATTACCCAACGAGATAATGCTGATGACAACCAATCTGCCATCCGGCTATCAAAGAGATCTGCAGTTATTAAAAGAACATATCATTCCGGCATTTAAAACCCTGCAGGCCTGCCTGCAAATGGCTGGCTTAATGCTGAGCAATATCCAGGTAAATAAAGAGCTGTTAAAAGACGAAAAATATAAATACCTTTTTAGTGTAGAAGAGGTCAATAAATTGGTTTTGCAAGGCATGGTTTTCAGGGATGCATACAAAAAAGTAGGCCTTGATATTGAAGCAGGAAATTTTAAATATAGCCCAACAACAGCGCATACACATGAGGGTTCTATCGGCAATTTATGCAACAATCAGTTGCAGCGTATGATGAACAATATTATAGAAAAATATAATTTCGAAAAAGTAAATACCGCTATTCAGGAGCTGCTTAAATAATAATCCTCTTAATTAATTTGATGGCCATTCCAAATGTATTTTATTGTAAATAATTTTCAAACAAATTCCCGCCTGCACAATAAAATCACCTGTTGCCTTGTTAATCACATATTATAAGTTCAAAATATAAGCAAAATATTTATGCGTTTACGGCACGTTTTTTATATGTTTAGCGCTGATGTTTTTGAACAATTAAAACTGTAATTTGCCCAATTAAAATAAATAAGGTAAAAATTGTTATTTTTCCTTTTTTTTCTGAGGCAATAAAAAAATAGATTATGGCTAATGCCATCCCAAAAAAACGAATTGCATTATTTGGCTCTACCGGTTCAATCGGTACGCAGGCATTAGAGGTTATACGTGCCAATCCCGAATTTTTTGAAGTAGAAATTCTTACTGCTCAAACTAACGACGAATTATTAATTAAGCAGGCACTGGAATTTAAGCCCAATGCGGTTGTTATTGGCGACGAAGCAAAATATCAACATGTAAAAACGGCACTTGCAGGTACAGACTTAAAAGTTTTTTCAGGCGAAAATGCATTGGTAGAAGTGGCTGATTTTGATAGTTACGATATGATGCTGGCGGGCATTGTAGGCTTTGCCGGTTTAAAACCAACCTTAAAAGCAGTAGAAAAGGGTAAGGCCGTAGGGCTTGCCAATAAAGAAACCCTGGTAGTAGCGGGTGATATTGTAATGCAAAAAGCAATGGAAAGCAGGGCGCCGGTTATTCCCGTAGATAGCGAGCATTCTGCCATTTTTCAATGCCTGGTGGGCGAGGGAAGAAACAAAATAGAAAAGATAATTCTTACTGCAAGCGGTGGCCCTTTTATTGGTAAAAAACCCAATTTTTTAGTGAATGTAAAAAGGGAACATGCTCTGCAACATCCCAACTGGAACATGGGTGCCAAAATAAGTATCGACTCTGCAACAATGATGAATAAAGGGCTTGAGATGATTGAAGCAAAATGGTTGTTTAATTTACAGCCCGATCAGATACAGGTAATGGTGCATCCGCAAAGTGTTATCCACAGCATGGTGCAGTTTGAAGATGGAAGCATAAAAGCACAGATGGGTTTGCCCGATATGAAATTGCCTATACAATATGCCATGGCCTTTCCACATCGGGTTAAAAATAATTTTCTCCGTATGGAATTTAAAAAATACCCTTCGCTGACTTTTGAAGAACCTGATGTTAAAACTTTCAGAAATTTAGCATTGGCTACCGAAGCTTTGTATAAAGGAGGCAATATGCCTTGTTTACTAAATGCGGCCAATGAAATAGCGGTATGGGCCTTTCTGCGCAACCGAATTGGCTTTTTAGACATCACGGCAGTAGTGGAACAAACGATGGAAAAAATTGCTTTTGTAGAAAAGCCAACGTTGGAAGAATATTTTGAAAGCGATGGCGAAGCCCGTAATTTTGCTGCTTCTTTAATAAAGCTGTAACCGTATCTTCAGCAAAGGAGTTTGGTCAGTTTACATAGTTTATCTAAATTTTTTCACTTTAAATAATTACCCGCTTTAGCGGTAACGGGCATATGACAATTTTAGTTATTAACTGGATCAGCGTTGGTTCAAAAACTGCACAATTAATATTATCACTTTCTATATTGGTTATATTACACGAGTTTGGGCATTACATTACCGCCAGGTGGTTTAAATGCCGGGTAGAAAAATTTTACCTGTTTTTTGACCCATGGTTTTCCATCGTAAAAAAGAAAGTAGGCGATACTGAATATGGTATTGGCTGGTTGCCATTGGGCGGCTATGTAAAAATAGCTGGCATGGTAGATGAAAGTATGGATAAGGAAGCTATGAAACTTCCGCCGCAACCATGGGAATTCAGGAGCAAACCAGCCTGGCAAAGATTGATCATTATGTTAGGTGGCGTTACCGTAAATGTATTGCTGGCATTTTTTATTTATGCCATGATACTGTTTGTTTGGGGCGAACAGAAAATTGTAAACAATTCTTTTAAAAATGGTATTTATTGTGCGGATAGTTTGTTGTTGAAATTTGGTTTAAATAACGGAGATAAGATAATTGCCATCAACGATAAGGAAGTAAAATATTTTGATGACATACCTGCTAAATTAATTACTGCAACAAAAGTAACTGTTGAACAAAACGGGCAGCAAAAAACAATTGATATGCCTGTTGACCTGATTGGGCAGTTGGTAGAAAAGAAAAAGCAGGGCGTTGGTTTTATTGAATTTAGAAGAGAGGCAATTGTGGGGGATATATCAGATAAGATGTTTGATACCATGTATGCAAAAAAAGCCGGCCTGCAACCGATGGATAAAATAATTTCAATAGATAGTGTGCCGGTAACTTTTGTTGATGAAATGGGTAAGTTAGTAGAAAAAAAGAAGAATGGTACTGTACAAATTGAATTAGAAAGAGCTGGGCAAAAAATGAGCTTGCAAAGCAGGGTTAATAGCGATGGTAAAATAGGGCTACCCTGGATAGGTTTTGAAGAAATGGACAGTTTAGGATTAATAAAAATTGAAGACAGGAAATATTCTTTGCTGGAAGCTTTTCCGGCAGGTGTTGCTAAAACATGGGAAAAACTTGGAGGCTATATAGACCAGTTCAAAAAAATGACCAACCCTAAAACCGGTGCCTATAAAGGTGTTGGGGGATTTAAAACAATTGGGTCTGTATTTCCTACACCATGGGATTGGGAAAGTTTTTGGAGCATAACAGCTTTTTTATCTATTATATTAGCCTTTATGAATTTGCTGCCAATACCCGCTCTCGATGGTGGCCATGTTTTATTTACACTGGGTGAAATGATAACCGGCCGTAAGCCAAGCGAAAAGTTTTTAGAGTATGCACAAATAGTAGGTATGGTACTTCTGTTTAGCTTAATGCTTTTTGCAAATGGCAATGATTGGTTTGGATGGGGAAAAAGCAGGTAGGAATTGAAAAGTTGATAAAATATATAAGGTTTATAAAGTAAAGAGTTGGCGGTAATTAATGGGAAGAGTTTTAAATTAATAGTATGAAAAAACAGTTAATCATTTTATTAATTGCCTCAATACTTTTTAGTTCATGTAAATCGTCTCACGACAACAGCATACCAAAAATATCAATATTAAAAATCGAAATGCATTTAAGTGCGTTTGGTGTTGAATCAGATAATTTTCCATCAATTGAAGCATATATTGATTTTAAAAAAGATTCAAGTAATTGCGAAAAATCGTATTACAATCCAGCTTTCAAAACTTCAAACTATAAACTATCATCTACAGAAATAAAAAAAGTATTCGACCTATTACAAAATGCAGATCTGCCCAAATTGAGAAATGAATATACAGTTAATAAATCCGATCAGCCGACCTCGATAATCATAATTTATACTAATAAGCAGAATGTTGAAATCAAAGACTATGGCCTAGAAGGTGACTATCCCTTACAAGATTTATACAAAATAGTTTACAAACTTTAACTACCGTCAACATAGTTGCTTTATGCAATTGGTGCTTGACCTTGTAACATCAACTAAAATTAACCGATAAACTTTTTCAGGACGGATCAAAAGCTGTAAGAATGCTTTCTCTTTTTGTCAATGTATTATCACCTTTTTTGTGATTTTAAATGCTATGGCATTTTTCTATACAAGAAAATTATCTACCCTTAATGTATCACAAAATCAGACATCAAAAAATCAGCCATCAGAGATTTCACTAAAGTTCTATCCCAATTTTTTTCATCAGTATGGAAGCATTTAAACTTTCGCAAACACCGGTTTTTAACTTGTAATCAAAGTACAGTTCATCGTTGCTTACCTGTGCATCAAAATGATAATTTAAAATATTTGCAGGATAGGTTTCTTTTAGTTTTGCCAGTTCAACATCATGTGTGGCAATAATTGCCGCAGCCTGCTTTCTAATAAGTTGTTTAAGCAATGCTACAGAGCCGGTATGCCTGTCAAGAGAATTGGTGCCACGTAAAATTTCATCCAACAAAATAAAAACAGGCGCCCCATCATTCACCAGGTCTATAACCGTTTTTAATTTTTTTAATTCTGCATAAAAGGTAGAGGTACTTTCTTCAAGGTTATCTGCAATGCGCATGCTGCTGATAATCTGTACCGGGGAAAGTGAAAAGCTTTCGGCACATACAGGTGCGCCAGCCATGGCCAATACTGTATTAATTCCGATACTGCGCAGGTAAGTACTTTTGCCTGCCATATTGCTTCCGGTTATCAGCATTATTTCTCCACTGTTGTTGATGTAAATATCATTATCTACCCGTTTGGCAACATTAATAAGCGGGTGGCCAATCTGCTTTCCTTCTATAAAAAAATGTGTTTTAGTAAAAATAGGGAAACACCATTGAGGATGATTGAATGAAAGGGTTGCGATGCTGCTCAGCGCTTCAAACTGGGCCAGCATATCAAACCAATGCAGGGCATTTTCATGATGGCGCTTTTTCCATTTCTCCAGCAATAAAAGCTGGCGCAGATCCCATTGCAATAAAATGGCCAATGGAATAAATACAACAGGGTTATACCGAAGGTCGAGCCGTTCCAAAATTGTTTTTAATTCTTTTAATGAGCCAGATGCGGTATTGTTTTTTTGTAAAAATTGTTGCTTCATTTGTACTAGCAAAAGAGCTTTGAAATCTTTTTTTTCTACCAGTTTAATACTATCTCCCAGCACTTCCAGCTCGTCTACCATTTTAGATAAATGTTGATGTGCAATGGCTGTTTTTTTAGCAAAATACCAGGCAATAATGGCAAAGGCCAATAGCACCATATTTCTAAACTGGTAAGCAATAATGCCTGCTATATTCAATACAATGATGGTTAATATTATAGCCGGCAAAATATAACTTAACCATACCCAATATTTACGCTTCAAAAATTGACCGGGCTCGCCAAACCATTTCTGCAACCTGTTTTTAGTAACGTTTTGTATCTTTTTTTCTTTTGCATAAGCCTGCAACTGCTGCCGCCATTCTGTTGCATCGGTTAATTCTTTAACGGCTATTTGTCTTTGCTGTAAAGTAGTTGTATCTGCGGCATTTAATAACCAGTCGGCCAATGCCGAACTGCCCATCTCACTGCCGGTACGGTTTATATATTGAAACAAAGATGCCCTGCCAAAAATATCAAGGTCGTTGGCATACAAATGTTCTTTTGGTAAATGTTCCTGCCCATCTGCAAAATGATAATAATTATGTGCAAGGGCCTTTAACTCATCTTCATTAATGGTTATTAAATACCGTGTATTTTCAATGGTAGTTTTATTGTTCAGGTCGGTAAATAACAGCCTCGTAAAAACAATAAATAACAACACAGCAGATGCGGTAACATATATCCAGCCAAGAGGCAGAAAAAAATAAATGGCGGCAATAAGCAAAATAATAACTGCAAAACGCAACCAGCCAAGCAGGCTTTTCTTTGATAAAAGCTGTTGTAATTGCTGTTGTAATGTGGCAATTCTTTCTTTATAATATATTTCTGCTTGCATGTTGTGGTTTTGTTAAATAAGATGTGCAAATGTATTGCACAACCAGGGCAAACGCATTAAAACTTAGTGAGCATTAGTTAGGATAGCGGTTAGGTATTCATTGTTCCAGCCAGCTTTCTTTCTTTTTGATTTGACACTTA
>JAYVZR010000363.1:0-10276 GCA_043783135.1 Ferruginibacter sp.
TTAAATATTCCGACAGAAGTTTTAATTCAAGCTTATTAAAAAAGCGCTTCTGCCAATACGTAAGCTTTCATTTTGCCCAACGGGAAAAAAATGAAAGCGCTGTTAGTGGCAAGGCTATCCGAACAAACTCAAACTCCTTGACAGAATTGTTATGAAAATTATTTTAAAATAACAAAATGTGGACGAAATAACACTTCCATATCATTTGGCAATTCCATCAGCGTTGTGTATTGTTGGACTCTTGACAATTTTTTATAAAAAGGAAACAACTTTTTACTGTTGGACAATCAATTGTATTCTGGATAAGTGTAACAGTATTCCTAATCTTTTATCTTTTCATTGTTGGCAGTGCGACATATGATGACATTTATTATCAATGGTACTTAAATCGTTATGACCTTGACAAAGACGGATTCTTTGGTGGAAATGAAATTACTAAAGAACAGCAAGCTGCAATAAAACGTTTAACCAATGACGTTGGCAGAAATTTCGCTTGCATTACTGGACTAATTTATTCTTTCCTAATTTCTGTAATGGTATATTTATTTGGACGAATTGGGATATTAAGAAGGGTTAGCAAAGTGAGGGCTGATTTATAACAAAAAAGCCCTTTAGTCCCAGCGAGTTTTTCCCCTAATACACTTCTATTAAAATGCATTTAATGCGAAACCCCGCTGTAGAATAATCTACAACTCTTAAACAAATGTAAAGGCTGCTTTATTTACCAACTATAGGCGTATTAAATTTGGAAAAAAATCTACGCGGATGTTTCACGGGTACTGCTTTTTCTTTAAAGTGAATTGTGGTAAAACAACGCCGGGACAAAAGCGACCATCATCTCTTTCCCTCAATTATAAAATTTTGTTTACCACTTTACATCTTCATAACATTTTCCCTGTTAATTTCGTAGCATCACAACTAATACTATGCGGAAAATTTTATTGCTTATTTCTATTCTTGTTTCCATAAAAGCATCTGCTCAAAAAATATACGGTACCGTATTTAATGATAAAGGCGATTTATTGTCTTATTCTTCTATTACCATCAAAGGCACTACTATTGGGGCCAGTGCCAATAACAGGGCCAGGTTTGCCATTAGTGTGGGCCCCGGTACTTATACAGTAGTTTGTCAGCATATTGGCTTTACTACGCAGGAGAAAAAAATTACGGTTACCAATATAGACGAGGAAGCAATATTTGTTTTAACAGAACAAAAGCTGGTAATGAAGGAAGTGATTGTAAAAAGCAATGGCGAAGACCCTGCCTACCAGATAATAAGGGAAGCTATAAAAAAAAGACCTTTGTATTTAAAACAGGTAACCGCATTCAATTGCGATTTGTATACCAAAGACATGATTAAACTCCGGCATCTTCCCAATAAAATATTTGGACAAAAAATACCCGATGAAGACCGCCAGGAAATGATGCTGGATACGCTGGGTATGGGTATTATTTATTTATCAGAATCAATAGCAAAAATATCTATACAACAACCCGATAAATTTAAAATGCGGGTAATCAGCAGCAGGGTAAGCGGCAGCAGTGGCTTTGGTTTCAGCTTCCCCACTTTTATAAGCCTGTATGAAAATAACGTATCTATTTTTGATGGCCAGTTAAATCCCCGGGGCTTTGTTTCGCCCATTGCAGATGGTGCGATTTCATTTTATAAATATAAATTCCTGGGAAGTTATTGGGAAGATGGAAGAGAAATAAACAGTATACGTGTAACACCCAAAAGAAATTATGAACCATTATTTTCGGGCATCATCAATATTACAGAAAACGATTGGCGCATCCATAGTTTTGATTTAGTGCTTACAAAAAAATCGCAGCTGGAAATTATTGATACGCTGCAGATAACGCAGTTGTATGTGCCTGTTAATAATGAAGTATGGCGGGTGAAAAACCAACTGCTTCATTTTAATTTTAATAAGCTTGGTATTGATGCCATCGGCAACTTCGTAAATGTATATTCCAATTATGATGTAGCGCCCAATTTTAGTAAAGATTATTTTGACAGGATAATTATTAAATATGATACCAACGTCAATAAAAAAAACAAAGCTTATTGGGATACCATACGGCCTGTACCACTGGAAAAAGAAGAAGTAAAAGATTACCTGGTAAAAGACAGTATGTTTGAAAGACAAAAAGACTCTGCCGTCAGCAGGTTGGCATTGGATTCCTTAAAGAAAAAACAGGGCAGGTTAAAACTGTACAAAGTTTTCTGGGATGGTATTGACAGGACACATTACAGCGTAACAAACAGGTACAACTGGGGAATATTATCACTCATTAAAAACCTCGAATACAATACTGCCGAAGGCATTGTTTTAAATGTTGCGGGCTATTACGACAAGTACCTGAAGAAATCAAAACAAACCCTTTCTATAAAACCAACTCTCAGGTATGGATTTAATAATACCCATTTAAATGGATGGGTAGATGTAATATTAAAAACAAAAAATATTGATCTTAATGCAAAATTAAAAAAAGAAGAATGGGCATTTTCAGGTGGAAAAAGAGTAACGCAATTTAATAAAGAAAGCCCCATAACGCCATTACAAAATAGTATTAGCACACTGTTTTATGGCGGTAATTTTATGAAGACCTATGAGAATTATTTTGGAGCGGCAGGGTTTACAAAAATTTATGAAAATGGGTTTAGCTTTGCTATAAAAGGCCTCTACGAAAACAGGATACCATTAAACAATACGACCGATTATACCGTATTTAAAAAAGACAGTGTACACATAACACCAAATTATCCTTACGAAAAAATATCAGAGCAGTTTACGCAATACCAGGCTGCAATATTGAGTGCCGAATTTAGTTTTCAACCGGGGCAACAGTATATCCAGTTTCCTTACCGTAAAATGTCCATCGGGTCCAATTACCCAACCTTTACCCTTAATTATTCAAAAGGAATAAAAAATATATTTGGCAGCGATGTTGACTTTGATAAATGGCGCTTTAATATTTTAGGCAACAAAAATTTTAAGCTTGCGGGCATATTAAAATACAATCTTGGTATGGGCGGTTTTTTAAATACCAAAAGTGTATTTATACAAGACTATCATCATTTTAACGGTAACCGTACACAGGTAGCTGCTGAATATTTACAGAGTTTTCAGTTGGCCTCGTATTATGCATACAGTACTACAGTTCCTTTTTATGCTGTTGCACATTTGGAGCATAATTTTAACGGCCTGCTTACAAATAAAATTCCTTATTTTAACCGCTTAAACTGGAACCTTGTTGCTGGTATCAATACATTTTATATTAATGAAGCCAGCAACCATGTTGAGTTATTTGCAGGACTTGAAAATATTTTAAAAATATTTCGTGTTGATTATGTGATGTCTTTTGAGAATGGCGGCAGAACCAAAAGAAGCTATGTAATTTTCGGTTTTGGTGGCCTTTTGGGAAATTCTGTAAATAACAGGGTTGATAAGCTTGACAGGACAAATGGATTTTAATAATACAGTTCATAACAAAAAAAATGGCAGTTGAGCCGTTAAGGCGTTGAGCAGGAAAGTAGATAAAAAACGAATCGGCGTCGATGGGGCAACAGGTAAAACCATTCCATTGGCAGAAGGGATGATGGCGCCGATCTCGTGGAAACATCCTTTTTATTCCAGGGCCTGTTATGTGTTCGGCAATATTTACAGCAGATAATACTATAGAAAAAGAATTGCGCCAGCACATTACATGGATGTGGGAAGAAACCAACTGGAACTGGCATAGAAGGGATAATACGGATTTGTTGTACTGGCACTGGAGCCCCAAGTATACATGGGATATGAATTTTGAACTTCGAGGATGGAATGAAACATTGATCACTTATATACTTGCTGCATCTGCTCCCCGTTATCCAATTAATGGATCTGTTTATCATAAGTGTTTGGCAGAGAGTAGCCACTTATGATTGAAAATTACAGAACGGGTTTGCTTTGGAAATTGTTTATGAGTGTTCCTGAAATACAAAATGCATTGAAGAAACTTGGCTTCGAAAGCACAGCAATAAAATAAATCAATACAAGAAAAATTGTTTGTATGGTAAATAAATTATTTTCTCCGCTTCCGCTTTGGCAGGATTCTGGCCTGGCAGTATTGCGTATCATTACAGGGTTACTGATGATGTATCATGGATGGGAGGTATTCGACAGCGCTTCAATGAAAGAGTACACAACATGGGATGTGGTAAAAACTTTGCCCGCCCCTTTGACAATGGTGTATTTGGGCAAAGGGCTTGAACTTGTTACAGGTATATGTTTTGTGCTGGGTTTGTTCACCCGCATGTCAGCCATACTGATGGCGGTGAATATGATTTTTATATGTTTTAAAATTGGCAATGGAAAATTTTATTATCAAGACCAGCATCCATTTCTTTTTGCAATGATAGCAATGGTTTTCTTTTTTGCCGGCCCGGTAAAATGGAGCCTGGATAAATTATGGTTTAAGCCATAACACCGTTATATTATCTACAGCGTTTATTTTTTTATAGTATCCAGGTCAACACCCAATAGTTGTTGTGTAAGTTGTTTTAGCGTAGCATAGTCGCCCTGGAAATGACATGTTATTTCTTTATACCCACCTGTCTCACCCTTTTTTAATTCCAGTGCAGGCGAAGAAGATTCTACTTCATAGAATGGCCCCATTTGTGTGCCATCTGCCAACGGGCCATCATTGTAAGAATTAATTACATCGCCTTTATAAGGTTCTTTCTGCATTTCCCATTTGCTGTTTACATAGGCCGCATTTTTATTTACCTGGGGAATGATGATGGTTAATACATTTTTTTCAAAATCAAAACTTGCCGCAATTGGTTTTGCAATTAATGGAGACAGACCGATCTTACTCCTGTATCTTCCGTCGCAGGTAAAATATAGCACACTATCCTTAACCTGTAAACGCTCTGCAGGTATTGCACCAAAATAATTATCAGTGATATAACTGCGGGCATTGGGTATTGGGTTAAATGGAATGATCACCATTGTTTTGGCAGACGGAGTAAACATGCCTAAAACCCAGATTGATAAAAGGCCCTTTTCTTTTACCCAATCAGCATTACCTGTATTGGTAATTTTATTATCTGTTTCAAACCCTACAAAATGAATGTTGGAAGGAATAGTTATTTTCAGGTTATTGGTTAACTGGTCTTTTGTAAGCAAACTTATTTTTCGTTCTATTGCCAGGTCAAATATTGTTCCGCTAAAATTGGTGATGCTTGTTTTTTTCGTAAAGGTTACAGAAGTCTTGTCTGCTTGTGCAATATCATACATTACCGTATCAATAAAAGAAGGAACCTGCCAGTAAGCAATATTAAATGGATCGCCACCTTTGAAATAAAGCGAATACTGGCCGCCTTCGGGACCCATCCAAAAACGTTCCTCTCCGCCAACAGGGTTAAATTGTTTTTTCTTTTGTGCCGCTGCAATCAAATCATAATTAAGCCAGCCGAAGCTCATGCCTGAATCGCCGGTAGCAGTGCTGGTCATCACTCTTCCCTGGTAATCGGCACTCAACAAAACTTTAGCAGAGGAATCTTCATTGCTAAGTTCCAGCACTTTCAATGTATGCTTTTTTAAGAAGGCAGCATCATAGGCATACATGCCTTTTTGGGCCGATACAGAATCTTTTGAAATAGTTGCCGGCTGGCTAGTATTGTTATTGCACGAAGCAGCTATGACAAAAAGAAAAATAAAGGCGGCATTGTATTTTAAAATATTCATGCAGATAAGTTTGGGTTTAAGCAATTGTTTTTGGCAAAATATATTCAATAGTACAAAAATTTTGCAATAATAAACGGGATGAAAAATTCAGGCACTCTTTGAAATATAAATTAAATCATGCTGAACCAAATCTCCGATCAATTCCGCCAGTCCGCTGCTATCATGTCAAATATACAGTGCTTGTAATAATTAATTTGTAACTTTATTTCTCAATAATTTTTTATGTCAGTTTCACTATTAGACAGGATAACCATTAATCTGGAAATAGCCCATGGCAAACCTACCATCCGCAACAAACGCTATACAGTAGAAGGATTGCTGGAATACCTGGCAGGTGGGGATAGTATTGAAGACCTGCTCAAAGAATTTCCTGAAAAATTGGGAAGAAATACAATTTGATACAGAAAGCAAATTGCAAAACGAACCGGCGCCGGTTTCCGAAATTCATTTTACACCAGGCACCCCATTTTTTGCAAGATTAAGTTTTACCATATCCTTCTAAAAAATAACTGCCGTCACAAATTCATTTCACACAAAGCGAACAACGAAAACAAAGAACGCAAAGCATCCAGTATTCAGTATAAAATATTTTTTTGTACGTTTGTTAAAATATGTAACCGGTATTAATAGTACTAAAAATATGTTTTACAAATGCAATCAAAACTTTTTATGCTAAAATTTACTTTACTTCAATCGGCAACCTCATTTTTTATAGCGCTGATTATTTTTATGCTCATCATTATATGCTACCTTTTTGGGCATCGGCTGCGCAGGAAGGGAATAGAAAAAAATCCTCATGAATCTGCTATAGAACTTGGTGCCATTAATGGTACCCTTTTGGGGTTGCTGGGTTTATTGCTTGCATTTACATTTGGTATGGCCAGTTCAAGATTTGATACAAGGAGGCAGGTTGTAATTGAAGAGGCAAACAACATCGGCACTGTTATTTTACGCACGGATATTTACCCAGATAGTGTACGGCAATTGCTCAGGGATAATTTAAAAAAATATGTAGAGGCAAGAATTGCCTTTTACAAAGCAGGTCTGAATCAGGAAAAAATTGCTGAAGGTTCTGTCAAAACTGATAGTCTCAGCCATACAATATGG
Organism: Ferruginibacter sp.; assembly: GCA_043783135.1. Taxonomy (GTDB): domain Bacteria; phylum Bacteroidota; class Bacteroidia; order Chitinophagales; family Chitinophagaceae; genus Ferruginibacter. The sequence goes on from JAYVZR010000363.1 coordinate 6,843, forward strand.
TTAATTGCTGCCAACTATGCAAAGGTTAATGATGTTATTACACGAACATCGCAATTGATACCTGCTTTGAACGATATGATTGATATTACCACTACCCGAAGGGCAGCTGGCGAAGCCACCATACCGGATTCTATAATGTATTTTCTCTTTATCCTTTGTGTCTGTTCTGCTTTCTTATTGGGCTACGATAATAAAAACAAAATTGACTGGATAGTTGTAATGGGTCTTGCCGTAATGCTTTCTGCCACCGTTTTTACTATTATTGATTTAGACCGTCCACGCAGCGGGTTAATAAAAATGGACGGGCCAAATCAAAAAATTGTTGAGCTGAGAACCATGTTTGAATAAGATGATTATTGAAACAAAATGCCCATCTATTAATCGGTGTGAGAAGGTAATTATTTTACTTTTTTAGTTAGTAACACAATTTATTTTCCATCAGGAAGATTGGTTAAATTTGAAAATGATTCAAATTATTCTAAAGCGTTCGATAGTTTTTTGGTGTACCGTTTTTTTTTGTTGCTCCGTGCATGCACAATACCAGGTAAAACATTTTACTACAGAAAGTGGCCTTCCCAGCAATGGTATTAAGGGCCTGCAATGGGACGATTCTACCGGATTTTTATGGATAGGCACGGAAGCAGGAGTGGTGAGGTATAACGGTATGAGCTTTAAAACATTTGATATCAATTCCAACCCCGACCTCGGCAGCAACAGGATTGTATTTGTTTTAAAAAACACCGCTGGAAAAATATTTATAGGTGGTGAAAAGGGCAACCTGCTTACCGTAAAAGAAAATACTATCACAACCAGTTACAAAGGCGAAACCACCGCCCGTTATAATTATAACTACTATAATGCAGTAACAGCTTCGGATACTTTATTTAAACAATGCCTAAAAACCCCTTGGCCCGAGGATAAGTTCTCTATCCACATTACATCCGTGGTACCTCTTAATGATACTGCCTGTGTTGCATTAAGCCTGGGACAATTATATTATTATTCCGTATCTGCAAAACATCCGGTACCTGTTACAACAGCGCCTGCCAATCTAAAAACCATTTTTAAAATCGGGGACAAATTGTATTGTTTAAACACCACAAGCGGCTTGTTTCTGTTTGATATTTACCAGGGAAAATATGCAGCGCAAAACTTAATTGATAACGATGGCAAACCGTTTAAAATAAAGGAAATAAACAGCAACCTGTTTTGGCAGGTTGGTATGGATGCCCCTGTGATACTGCAGGATGAAAAAGCGTGGATCATAGAACATGGCGGCAACGGTTTCGTCCGGTTGAAGCTGGTGGCATCGGGCATACCTGCAAATACTTTTTTTAATTATGCTCAATACAAAAAAAAGGGTGGTTACCTGTTTCTTGCCAGTGCTTCAAAAGGTATTTACTTCATCCACAAAAATCAACTTGTATCTATGCAGCCATCGATATTGGATATCAACCAGCCAAATTCATTTTATAGCCAGGTTGAATTACCTGATGGAAATATTATGACCAATGCAGGCACTATTATTGGCGATTCGGTTACAGGGCAAAACTATAATATCGGCAAGGGGTTTTTAAACAGTGTTTATGCCATTAACGATAGCATGCTTGTATATTCGTATAGAGACAGTGTTTATAGTTATAATAAAAACAGCTACCACAGGCGGTTGATGTTTACTGCACATAGCAACGAAAACTTTTCCCTCGCAGCTTCCGGCGGCCATTTGTATTTCGCCAATCAAAAAGGTATTGGCATTATTAGTGAGAAAGGTACACTTGATTTTATAAAATACTTTTATGAAAAAAAAGATGAACCTCTTACTGACTTTTTTAATATGCTTGAAATAGCACCTGGTATACTGACCCTCGCCACCTGTTCAGGATTGCTCCGATTTGATATCCGCACAAGAGCCATTGATACGCTCCTGAAACTACCCAGCGTGTGTATACGCAGCCTGCATAAAGAGGGAGAGTATATTTTTATCGGTACTTATGGCGGCGGTTTTTATGTAATGAAGAATGGTGTATTGAAAGCAATGCCATTGGATATAAACCAGTATTTAAAATATACGCATTGTTTTATAAAAGACAACATGGGGTTTTACTGGATAAGCACAAATAACGGTTTATTTAAAGTAAAGCTGGCCGACATTATAACCGCATACGAAAAAAAACTGGGGCAAATATATTATCACTACCTGGGCAAAGATGATGGTATGGAAACTACTGAGATGAATGGCGGCTGTATGCCTTGCGCCATCAGGCTTAAAAATAACAACTTTTCTTTCCCCACCATGGATGGGCTTTTATGGCTTAACCCCGAAAAGACAGATATAGCACTGCCTTCGGGAAAAATTTATATTGACAAATTAACGGTTGATGATAAACAATACATCCATGATAATGTATTAATAAAACTGCCCGGCCAGGTAAAAAAAATAGAAGTCATATTTGCTGTAGATGCCTGGTGTAAAAAAGAAAACCTTTATATAGATTATACATTAAATAACGATCAATGGCTTGCTGTTGATATGGCCTCAGGCGAACCAAAAATAAGTTTCAGCAATTTAAGTTATGGCAATTACAATTTATTGATACGAAAAATGAATGGATTTGGTACCGATAATTATTCTTACACCAGCATTGCTTTTACTATTGCTACACCGTTTTATCATCAATGGTGGTTCAGGGTTTTGGCAGTACTGGCAGTTGCTGCCATAGGTTATTTAATTTTCAGATTGCGTTTGCGCCAGTACGATATAAAAGAAAAAAAGCTTTCGGCAATGGTAGAGCAGAAAACAATGGATCTCAATTTAAAAAATATCCAGCTCGAAAAAAACGACGAAATAAAAACAAGGCTGATATCTGTTATCAATCATGACATCATCACCCCTTTAAAATTTATGCATTATGCCGGCAAGACACTGGTTGAGAAAAAAGAAACCATTGGAGCAGAACAGCAGTTTGAAACTATATCTGAGATAACACAAACGGCAAAGGATATGGAGATGCTCTCCTCACAAATTCTTAACTGGATCATTTATCAAAATCCAAATGAGCGGATGCAAAAAGAAGAATTTGATTTGCACCAGTCGGTTGAAATGGTGTTTGCCGTATTAAAATTTCCAGCCAAGCTTAAAAATACACAAGTGCAAAATAATGTTCCTGCTAATAGTGTAATTTACCAGTATATGGAGCCACTGCGGGTGCTGGTATATAATTTAGTATTAAACAGTATCAATTTTACAAAGGAAGGATTGGTAACTGTTCAAAGCAATATTGCATCCGATACACTTTTTATACAGGTAATTGATAACGGAGTGGGTATGACCAAAGAACAAATTGACAATGTGCTAGCTGATGAAAAGGTTATTGCAGCTGCCAATGTTAATAATAAGAAGGGAACCGGGCTTGGGTATATGATTATTAAAGATC
>JAYVZR010000364.1:0-10221 GCA_043783135.1 Ferruginibacter sp.
CAGGCATATCTGTGACATCAGTAAAATTAAAGAGGAAGTTCAGGCATGGCAATCAAATAGAAATAATAGAAACAGTAAAATCAATTGGCAGTTTACAAATAAAGAAGCAAGGGTGAAATTGAAAAAACTTTATCCGTCAATTAATGATTAACTTAACACTAGTTTCCTTTGAATATTTATAAAAAATCAAATCCCTTTTTGATTTTTTATAGTACAGCATTAAAAATGCTAATAAAATTAAAGTAAATGAATAGGTATAAAGCTTATTTGTAAATAAAAAAGGACCAAAATTTAATTTCTCGAGAAAACCATTTAAAGAAAAAATATTTGCAAAAAACATAACCGTTAATATAGTCGCAGTATATAATTGAGGAATATTCGGTACGTTTTTTTTGGGTAGGACTTATAAATCTTATAATAAAAATAATTAACCATCTTAGTTTTTTTTATTAATCCATTCGTAAAATTGGGTTCCTGTCTCGGAATAATCCTATTAGGTGCAGGTTTCTGACCTGTTGCCTGTTTTTACTAATGCCACGCAAGATATACACTTCCATTTATGAAGCTCTGTCATTCCTAAAAAATAATTTGTATGTTATTAAAAAAATGCATCTGGATGGATGATGAAAATATTTATTTGTATAACTCCAGCCCTAATTAAACAAATAAAATTCCGAGACATGAGGTACTATCTTTTAATAATTTCCATAATGCTATTTAATTGCAATTCAAATCAGCATAATGCAAAGGTGAAAGAAGCTGAAATCGAAAGTGATAAATGTTTTGAATATCCTTCTATAGTTGACAGCTTGCATGTGCAAAATTTATATGATAGTGCAAGATGGTATGTATATGCTCTTTATTGCGATAAACTTTATCAACCTAAAAACGATACTTTGCCGAAATATCATTTTGGACAGTTGGAATTGCGATTTTTCTGACTTAGCAATAAAGGGTGATACAGTAATAATTAATTATAATTTTTTTGACAATAATGGACAACTCATATTACCAAGTATGATGAAAACCTACAAACAATTAATTACCGGAGTTGGTTTTGATATAATAAATAAGGCAAAAATTTACATGGAATCATCTGGTGGTTTTTCTGTTGTGACAAGGGTTGGTGAAGATAATCGCTATGAGAATCCATTACAACCCAAAGTATTAAAGTATATAACAGACAATTGTGATAAATTAGATGATTGTTTTAGAAAACTTGCGGAACAAAAAGGAATTAAAAGATTAACAACAAAGTCACTCAATCGAGGGGGTTTTTCTTCGCAGCAACGTTTTCCTCCCGAGCCCGAGTGTTGGCAAAGGCCGGGGCCATACCGCCCGGGAACGGGGCCGAAAAACCAACACAAGAGGAAATATAGAAATATCATTGCTTTAAATTAATTTTATAAAAAACTACAATGAAAATAATCGCAATAGCATTACTCTGTTTCAGTACTATTTTTTACTGTAACGCGCAGCCTGTAAAAATACATGGCAGGTTAAGTGTTGATGAAACGAGATTGGTGGATCAATATAACCAGCCGGTTGTGCTAAATGGAATGAGCTTTGGCTGGAGTTGTTTTCACCCACGTTTTTACACTGCTTTAGCTGTAAGGTGGTTGCATAGGGACTGGAAATGCAGTGTAGTAAGGGCTGCCATGGGTGTAGAGCCTGATAAAGGATATATAAAAGATTCAGCAACATCCAAGCATCTGATGAAAGTTGTAATAGAAGGAGCTATCACCGAAGGTATATATGTTATCATCGACTGGCATAGCCATAATATTAATTTAAAGGAAGCCAAAGATTTTTTTAAAGAAATGGCCACTACTTATGGCAGTTACCCAAATATTATTTACGAAATATTTAATGAACCCGATGCTGAAACATGGCCGGAAGTAAAAAAATATTCTACTGAAATAATTTCCACCATCAGGGCCATTGACCCAAACAATATTATTTTAGTAGGCAGCCCGCATTGGGACCAGGATGTTAACTTGCCCGCAGAAGACCCAATCAGCGGCTATAAAAATTTAATGTATACACTGCATTTTTATGCCGGTACACATAAGAAGAATTTAAGGGACAGGGCTGATGAAGCCATTGCAAAAGGCTTGCCTATTTTTGTTTCAGAATCAGCAGGCATGCAGGCTACGGGAAATGGCCCAATCGATTATGACGAATGGAATAAATGGATTAAATGGATGGATACAAAACAAATAAGCTGGATCACCTGGTCCGTTTCGGATAAAGATGAAACCTGTTCTGTATTAAAAAATTCTGCATCCGATTTTGGGGACTGGAGCAAAGATGACCTGAAAGAATCAGGGCTTAAGACAAGAGAAATTTTAAGAGATAAAGCAAGTAAAAACAAATAGGTTGTTTCACGCAAAGAAAACAACGAAAACAAAGTCCGCAAAGCAAAATACAACAGCTATAAATTCTTTATGAACTTGAATACTAAATTTCTTTTTGTTTCACACAAAGCACCAAGGAACGCAAAGGCTATAAAGGAACTGTTACTTTGTATTAGTTGTTTTCTTTTTGTGAAATACTTATACGTTCACTACCAGTACCGGTATCTTTAATTCGTGCCTTACACTGTTAACAGTTTCTCCATAAATAAAATCTTTTAAACCTGTATGTCCGTGTGCACCTACAACCAGCATATCTGCTTTAAGGCCTTTTACAATTCTTACAATTTCTTTTGCCCTGTTCCTGAATCCAAGATAACCTTCAGCAGTGTGGCCCAGCTGTTGTAAATAATTTACATAAAAATCCATCCGCTCTTTATCTTTCCTTGTTTCATAATCATCACTGTCAGTACCCAGCAGTTTTGCAGAAGCGCTTTCAACAATATGTACCAGCATATAATGTGTATTTTGTTTACCCTGCCCCAATGCAAATGCTAATAATTTTTCATCATTATCACTAAAGTCAAGTGCAATGGCAATTTTATTAAATTCAGGTATTACCAGGTTTTTCAAACTATGAACATCAGCATGCATTTGTATAGAGGCTGGTATTTTTCTTTTGCCCAATAGTGGAAATATAGTAATGTAAACCAGCAATGATAAAAATAATATGCCTGCAATACTTAAGAGAATTTTTGGCCCGATAACATCCGCTAAAAAAATACCTGAAGCCTCATTGGTAATCATTTTTAAATTTAAAAAAACCAATACAGCAGCTATTACCCAGGCAGCAATTTTTGTAATGGTGTTGATGGCGAAAATGCCCATAGTTTTTTTATCGCTTACAAAATGTATCAATGGAATAATAGCAAAACCTAATTGAATGCTCAATATAACCTGGCTAAAAATAAGTAATGCATCTACATTGTTTTCTCCATAAATTATAATTACAATCAATGCAGGTATGATGGCTAATAGCCTTGTTATTAAGCGCCTTACCCATGGGTTTACCCTTAAACTTAAATAACCTTCCATAATTATTTGTCCTGCTAAGGTGCCGGTTATGGTACTGCTTTGGCCGGCAGCAATTAAAGCAATGGCAAAAACTATTGGTGCAAGATTTCCTAAAAACCCCGGTAATAACCTGTGCGCTTCTTTTATTTCTGCTACCTGCGAGTTACCGGTTTTAAAAAATACGGTAGCCGCTAAAACCAGTATGGCTGCATTTACAAAAAATGCCAGGTTTAGCGCTATTGTAGTGTCTATCCTGTTAAATTTTATAGCTTGCTGTATGCCGGCATCGGTTCGTTCAATCTTCCTGGTTTGTACCAGGGCCGAATGGAGGTATAGATTATGGGGCATTACCGTGGCACCAATAATGCCAATACCAATATACAGTGCTTCGGCGGATAATGTATGTGGAATAAAACCAAGAGCAACTTCACCCAAATCGGGTTTGGCTAAAATTATTTCAATTAAAAAAGAGATGGCTACTACTGCAACCAATCCAATAATAAATGCTTCCATTTTTCTCATGCCCAATGCCTGCAGGTACAATAATAAAAACGTGTCCAGCACAGTAATGGAAACACCCCATACCAATGGCAGTCCGGTTAGTAATTGTATACCAATAGCCATACCCAATACTTCTGCAAGGTCGCAGGCAGCAATGGCAATTTCTGCAAAAATGTATAAAATAAAATTCACGTATTTCGGGTATGCTTCCCTGTTAGCTTGTGCCAGGTCACGCCCTCGTACTATACCCAGCCTTGCCGAAAGCCCTTGTAATAATAAGGCCATCAGGTTACTCATTAACAGCACCCATATTAAAGCATACCCAAACTTGCTGCCGCCGGCAAGGTCTGTTGCCCAGTTGCCCGGGTCCATATAACCCACGCTGATAAGGTAAGCCGGCCCAAAAAAAGACAGTATTTTTCTAAAGCCTGTTTTTCTGTCGCCGGTAGTATCAATGCTTTGATGTACTTCGCTTAAAGATGTATGGCTATGTAAATGATTAGTCATGATGTACAAAAATATTTGCTGCCACCTGTTGGCTGATGATGCAGGCGGCATGTTGAGCTACTTTAATTTCTACAGAACAATCAAAAGTAAAATGTTTATTTATTTTTAAAGTAGTGCCGATGGCGATATGATAGTGTTTTAACATCTCCAGCATTTCAGGCGATTGGTTGCTTACAGAGCTGACTACTACATTTTTCTTTGCTGCAATTTCTGTCAGGCACCGTTGTTTAATGATGGCAATCTTTCCATTGGTGTCGGGTATGGGGTCGCCATGCGGATCTGTTTGTGGAAAATTTAAAAAACTATCTAACCTTTTAATGAGTTCTGCGCTGCTTACATGTTCCAGTTCTTCTGCAATGTCGTGTAATTTATCCCACTCAAAGCCTAATTTATTTACTAAAAAAAATTCCCACAGGCGGTGCCTGCGTACAATATTGATGGCTATTTTATTACCGGCACCATTCAGTTTAAAACCACGGTATCTTTCATACTCTACTAATTTTTTAATTTGCAGTTTCTTTAGCATGTCTGTAACCGAAGCCGGTTTAGTACGCAGTTCGTTGGCCAGCGAATTGGTGGTTACCGTTTCCGTTCGTTGCTGAAGATGATAAATGCTTTTGATGTAGTTTTCTTCTGAAACAGAATAATTCATACAGTCTAAATTAAAATTTAGACAAACCTAAAAAAAAATATTGATATTTCCAAAAATTGAAATATTGATTGGTTGTTGTAATTTGCCGATAAAACTGAAGATATGAGGCAGCAAACAGGTTCAGGTTCACCCTGGGAAGATATTGTTGGTTATTCAAGGGCAGTTAGAGTGGGCAATATTATTGAAGTAGCAGGCACTACTGCAATGGATGGCGATACACTTGTCGGCAAGGGCGACCTGTATGCCCAGACAAAATTTATTTTTCAAAAAATTGAAAAAGCATTAGAGCAGTTAGGAGGTTCGCTAAATGATGTGGTACGTACAAGGATGTTTGTAACAAATATTGATGAATGGGAACTGGCGGGTAAGGCGCATGGTGAATTTTTTGCGGCGATAAAACCAGTGGCTACCATGGTGGAAGTAAAACGGCTTATTAACAACGATCATTTAATTGAAATTGAAGCAACGGCAATATTGCAGAAATAAAATAACTGTAAAAATGAAAATCAATTGAAGCCGTTATCTACTGCGTTCATTGTGTAATATGTACACAACATTTTTTTATTATATCTTCTTTTTCTAAAAATTCCCTTTATATTGCGTTCCTAAAAAATTTGCCTTCTATGAGTTTTAATAATTTTAAAGTTCCTTATCCTGTCGACGATAATTACAGCAAAAAAATAGCTTACTTTTCAATGGAGTTTGCGGTACACCAGCCGTTAAAAATTTATAGTGGAGGCCTTGGCTTTTTATCTGGCTCACATATGCGCAGTGCGTATGAGTTAAAACAAAATTTAGTGGGTATAGGTATTTTGTGGAAATACGGTTATTACGACCAGGCCCGCAATGCCGATCAAACCCTTCAGGTACAATGGAACGAAAAAATATATAACTTTTTAGAAGACACCGGCATCAAATTTCAGATAACTATTCACGATCATCCTGTTTGGGTAAAAGTATGGTATCTTAATCCGCAAACATTTAAGAGTGCCCCCATGTTTTTATTAAGCACGGATTTGCCGGAGAACGATTATGTCAGCCAAACCATTACTCATCGTTTGTATGATGGTAATGTTGCTACCAAAGTGGCGCAGTTTATTTTATTGGGTGTTGGTGGTGCCAAGCTGATGGATGAAATAAATTTTAATCCTGATCTATATCATTTAAATGAAGCACATGCTATCAGCGCTGCATTTTACCTGTATAGAAAATTTGGAAATATAGAAGATGTGAGGAAACGCCTGGTATTTACAACCCATACACCTGAAGAAGCAGGTAATGAAAAACACGATATTTTTCTTTGCGAAAAAATGAGTTATTTCTGCGGTATGCATATAGATGATGTACGCAAATTAACAGGTATTAAAGATGACCAGTTTAATCATTCACTGGCCGCTTTACGTTTTGCAAAACTGGCCAATGGCGTATCGCAGTTACATGGTGAAGTAAGCCGCAAAATGTGGGGAAAGTACAAAGGTATCTGCGAAATAAAAGCTATTACCAATGCTCAAAACTGGACCTATTGGGCAGATAAGCAATTGTATAAAGCTAAGGCAAATGCAGATGATGTTTGGTTTGATGACCGCAAAAGATTTTTAAAGAAAAGGGCCCTGGATATTGTGGCCGACCAGACAGGCAAATTACTGGACCCTGATGTATTGACGATTGTTTGGGCACGTCGTTTTGCCGGTTATAAAAGGGCAGAGCTACTAACCCGGGACCATAAACGCTTTGAAGCACTGTTAAGCAATACCAAATACCCGGTGCAAATTGTTTGGGCAGGTAAACCTTATCCCTTAGATTATCCTGCCATTAATGATTTTAATCACCTGGTACATTTAAGCAAGCAATATAAAAATGTAGCAGTATGTATCGGGTACGAACTTTCGCTTAGCAAACGCCTTAAACAGGCGGCTGATGTTTGGCTAAATAATCCAAGGGTACCACGGGAAGCAAGTGGTACAAGTGGCATGACAGCGGCAATGAATGGTGCAGTAAACTTTAGCACAAATGATGGATGGATATGCGAATTTATCCATAACGGAAACAATGGTTTTGTGGTGCCACCGATTGATTATGAAAATATCCACGTGCAGGAACAGGACGAATATGATATGAATAAATTGTACGAGATACTGGAAAAACAAATTCTTCCTCTATACTACGATGACAAAGATACCTGGAGAGAGATCATGAAAAACGGTATGAGTGATGTACAGGTTAAGTTTGATAGTAACAGGATGGCAGACGAATACTACAAAATTTTATATAACTAATGTTACAAAAACTACTGTCTAAAAGCCTCTTTTTATAGAGGCTTTTTTTATGGAAGAACCATTTTAGCGGTAATTTCGTTTATTAGCTAATGGCTAAATTAATCGTATTAATTGTTTCGATATTTTGTATACAATTATCCTTTTTAAAAGATGATACAATGGTAAATATGCATAACAACATTGCTGGTGAATCTATTGTTACAGACACAACTATTCTCAAATCTTTTTTAGCATTGGGTGATTCTTATACCATTGGCGAATCTGTATTATTATCAGAAAGGTTTCCTATGCAAACAGTGCAATATTTGCAGAAGCAGGGAATTAATTTCAGTGAGCCGGAAATAATTGCAAAAACAGGGTGGACAAGCAGTAATTTATTAAACGCACTTGCTGATGCAGCCCCATCAAAAAAAGCTATGATATTGTTACTTTATTAATTGGGGTTAATAACCAATACCAGCGTAAATCGCAACGGCAATATGCTGATGAGTTTTTAACCTTGTTAAATAAGGCAATACAATTTGCAGGCAATAATAAAAAAAGAGTGATTGTACTATCCATCCCTGATTACAGCGTTACTCCTTTTGCAAGTGGCAGTGATAAAGCTTTAATAGCAAAAGAAATAGATGCATTTAATGCCATTAATAAATCAATTGCACAAGATGCTGGTGTAAATTATGTAGACATCACAGATTATACAAGAATGGCCGCAGCAGATGCCAGTTTGATTGCATCAGATGGTCTGCATCCATCCGGCCTTGAATACAAGGTATGGTCAGATGCTTTGCTGCCGGTTATAAAGGTTGCTTTACAATAATGCAGTTTTAATTTCAGTATACCATTATACGGTATCATTATAGGAGCAATATTTGATACAAGATTTTGACCATTATAATTTAGTCAACCAATTTGATTACAATCCTTCTCCATTACGGAGAAGGATTTTTTAGTTAATTAATTCTTTGTGAAAAAATAAACCTCGGATAGAAAGTAATTAATAATTCTTAAAACTTAGTTCAAAATTTATTTTTTATGTAATCCATTTTTTAATTGCATCTTTATGAAAAGCAAACCAACATGAAAAAAGCAACCCTCTTATTATGTGTTGTTCTTTGTATCAATTTTGCAAAGGCAACAGATGGAAACGGTAATACCGTTAAAGCCACACTAAATACCGTAACCGTGTACCGCGTTGGTGCAGAAATGAACCACCAGGCAAAAGCCCAGCTTATAAATGGTAATAACGAATTGGTTATTGAAAACATCAGCAATGCCCTGGATGCAAATAGCCTGCAGGTAAATTGTGATGGCAATGTAACTGTGATGGGTATTGAGTTCAGCACTGATTATTTAAAAGAGGAGATTAAATCACCTTATGTACAGCTGCTGGAAGATTCTGTAGAAAAGATAAACCGTGACCTTAATAAAACAAAATCGGCTATCAGTATAGTTAATGATTTGATAAATGTGTTAAAGGCCAATAAAGAAATAAAAGGAACACAAACTGGGCTAAGTGTTGCTGAGCTGATGAAGTTGATGGAGTATTATAAAACAAAATCTGGGGAGTTACAGAATGAATTGGCGGCATTGAACCAGCAACAAATAAAGCAGGAAAGACAACTTAAAAAATTAAATGAACAAATATCAGAAGAGCAAAAGAAAAATACCCGTTCAATGGGTAAATTGATATTACAATTAAACTGTGCTATTGCTGGCAAATATGATTTTACCATTTCGTATATAACTAAAAATGCTTACTGGACACCATTTTATGATCTGCGGGCTGCAAATATTTCTTCTTCTTTAAAATTAATTTACCGTGCTAAAATATTTCAAACAACGGGTATAGACTGGAAGCAGGTAAAACTAAGTTTATCTACGTCTACGCCCAGCCAAAACAATAATGCTCCATTATTTAATGCCTGGTTTTTGAGTTATATCAACCCGGTAAATTATTATAATAAATCGATGGCGTTACAAAATACAATCGGTTATAATAATCCTTCCACTGCTTTGGAAGGTAAAGTTGCGGGAATAACATTAGGTGCTAATTCTCCAGGTTCATCATCATCAATACAAATCAGAGGGAGCCGCACTTTGAGTGAAAAGGATATCATTCCTCTGTATGTTATTAACGGTACAGCTATGAGCCCGTCTGAGTTTTCGAAAATTAATCCGGATGCTATCAAAAACATACAAGTCTTAAAAGATGATGCAGCCACAGCCACATATGGCTCCAGGGGGAGTAATGGAGTAATCATAGTTACATTAAAAGATGGGCTTGATGATTATATCACTGTATCTGATAGAGAACTGGATGTAACATTTGATATTGATTTGCCTTATGATGTACCCACTAACGGTAAGGCGCAAACGGCTGTTTTAAAAGAGTACGAAGTGCCTGCTACCTACCAGTTTTATGCTGTACCAAAGTTAGATAAGGAAGTATTTTTACTGGCACAAATTGTTGACTGGGAAAAGCTGAATCTTTTACCCGGCGAGGCCAATATCATCTTTGAAGGAACTTATATCGGCAAGTCATTTATAGATCCATCTTCTACACAGGATACCTTAAACCTTACCATGGGCAGCGATAAAAGGGTAGTGGTTAAAAGAGAAAAACTGATGGACTTTAGCAGTGTTAAATTTTTGGGTTCCAATAAAAAGCAAATATTTACTTATGATATAACCGTAAAGAATAATAAAAAAGAAGCCATAAATATTTTGGTAAAAGATCAATACCCATTGTCTCAAAATAAAGAGATAGAAGTGGAATTACTGGAAAGCGGCGGAGTTGCCATCAATACCGAAACAGGCGTATTAAACTGGCAGTTACATCTTGCTTCTGGTGAAAGCA
>JAYVZR010000365.1:0-10202 GCA_043783135.1 Ferruginibacter sp.
TAAAACACACAATTATGATCAAGTTACAAATCATCGGCAACCTGGGTAAAGATTGCATCGTAAAAGAAGTAAATGGACAAAACGTTATCAATTTCAGCGTAGTTCACTCAGAGCGTTATAAAGACAAACAGGGTAACCAAAAAGAAAGGGCTACCTGGGTGGAATGTGCTTACTGGACAGACAAAACCGGTGTAGCTCCCTACCTGCTAAAAGGTAAAACCATTTATGCAGAGGGATATCCCGAAGCGGAAGCCTACATGAATAAAGACAACCAGGCCGCTGCAACTTTAAGGATGAGGGTTCAAACCATTCAGTTAGTAGGGGGCGTTGGTGACGGCCAGCAACAACAAAATACGGGCAATAGCGGCAATGCTGCCACTCCGTCTTACGCAACTGCTGCCAATAACCCGGTGGCTTCCACTGCCGCAAGTGTTGCATCTGATGCAGCAGATGACCTTCCTTTTTAATTTTACAGACAGGATAATATTTTATTGAACAACGCAAAACCTGCGTTGTTTTTTTATGCTTTGTTTTAAAATTAAAATATTTCTTTCTTGGGACTGTTGCGACTTGGGCAACAAAGTCCGAAGTCACTAGTGTCACCAAAGTCCCACGAAACTAAGAACGCAAAAACAAAAATAACCCCGAAGATTTTAGCCCATTAACAGAGGTTAACGCATTTTAATAACCTACTGCCTTCATCAACGAAGGACGATTACTGGAGAGAATAACCAAAGCAAGGATCGGTAAAAGAAATAAAAAATAATGGAGAATATTTTGGAATATTGAGACATCAACATTATAAATAAAAACGCCCCAGAATGTGGGGCATTTTTTAGAACTATTCCACATCAAAAATATCAGATACTTTCTGCTTCCTTTTTCAAATTTAATTTTCGGGCAAATACAAATAAATGAATGGCAGCAAAAATTATAGAAATGTACATCAGTGTCCTGTCAGTTTCAAAGCCGACGCTATATTGATGTAAATATCCTACAAGTAGTAATAATCCGCAAAGCACAAGCCCTACATACCTTGCCAGTTTCATGCCTTTTCGATTGGCGGCACCATTTCCCAATATGCTGTGTTTAACGCCATAAACAAGATATATATCCAACCCAATCAACATCCATACCAGCAACCTTATCCAGGTATCCATTGGCAAAAATACCATCATAAATAAACATACCCCGATTCCTAAAATAGGTACTAAAGGTACTAATGGAGTTTTAAAAGACCTTGGCAGTTCGGGCATTTTTACACGCATCACCCAAACCCCTATACATACCAGTATAAAAGCAAATAAGGTGCCGATACTTGTCATTTCGCCTACAACACGGGCTGGTACAAAAGCAGCAAATACACTCACAAAAAGCATAAACAATAAATTACTTTTTGCCGGTGTTTGTGTTTTTGGATTTACAGTAGAAAATATTTTTGGTATCAACCCATCTTTACTCATACTATAAAATACCCTTGACTGCCCCATTAGCATTACTAATATTACAGAAGAATAACCTGCAAGGATGGCTACCAGGATTGCCCTGTTAAGCCAAGGATAATCCTGCACAATAACGCCTGCAGCATCAGCTTTACCCATGTGCTCGATAGCTACAGCAACGGGTGCTATACCATCTTTGCCCGCAAAACTTGTATAACTTGTTACCCCCGTCATTACATGTGCAAATAGTAAATATAAAATGGTGCAAATTGCCAACGAGCCTAATATACCAATGGGCATATCCCTTTTTGGGTTTTTAGCTTCCTGTGCTGCCGTACTTACTGCATCAAACCCAATGTAAGCAAAGAACACAATGGCCGCAGCACGTATGATACCGCTAAAACCAAAGTCGCCAAAATGGCCCGTGTTATCCGGAATATATGGATGGTAATTATCGTTGTTGATATACTTCCAGCCGAGTACGATAAATACCACTACTACTGCAATTTTTAGCCCTACAATAATAGCATTTACAAAAGCACTTTCTTTGGTACCTTTCATCAACAGCAAACTCATTAATACTATGATAAATACGGCAGGCAAATTTATAATTCCCCCGTCCCAAGGCCCCACTGTTAATTGATGCGGCAGGTGAACATCAAAACCTTCTAAAAATTTTACAAGATACCTGCTCCAGCTAATACCCACAGTAGCTGCACCTACAGCATATTCCAACACAAGGTCCCAACCAATTATCCAGGCAATAAATTCGCCCATGGTGGCATAGGAATAAGTATAGGCACTTCCTGCAACCGGAATCATGGAAGCAAATTCTGCATAACATAAACCTGCAAACAAACAACCAAGTGCTGCTACAATAAATGATATGGTAATTGCAGGGCCAGCATGGTTTGCTGCCGCCATACCCGTTATAGAAAATAAACCTGCACCGATAATAGCACCGATACCTAATGCTGTTAAGCCCCATGCACTCAGTGTTCTTTTTAAGGTATGGCTACCTGTTTCCTGTGCTTCATTCATTAAAGCCGCCATCGGTTTTCTTACAAATAAACTCATAGCTTGTTAGTTTAGTAAATAATAATCCGAAACCTATCGGATTGGAAAAATAACACTAAATTTTTAATTCCATAACGATATCTACATATTTTACTATTAGAGGTTGATAACAAGTATTAAATATTATATTGCAACACTATTTTTTACGTATGGAAATTAAACCGGCAAAGCGCAGTAAACTTACCTTATACATTGGCATCGCATTGGGTGCAGGTATCATTGCCGGATTTATTATTAATAAAATTTATGTTGGCACAGAAAATAACCAAATTGCCAATGCCGAAATTCAATTGATACATATTGATAATGCGATCAGGCCTTTTGAAACAATAAAAGATACCCTTGGCTATAATAATCTTCTGTCGATACAAAAACAAATTACTACACAAAAAAAAGAGGCCGAGGCCGCTTTGCTGAATACACCCGATGAAACAGCAGCTCTGTTAAACATAAAATTATTAGCTGATTCCGCTAAACAGTTACAAACAGCACTGGCAGGTTTTTCAGATACAACTGCTTTGGAGTATAAATCATTAGTACAACAAAGAGAACTGGTTACCTTACAAAAGAATAACAGCATAAAAACCAGAGACTCAAAATTAGACTGGCTTATTATTTTAGCAGACATATTTTTACGGCTTATAAAAATGATTGTGGCGCCATTGGTATTTACTACCCTTGTTGTTGGGGTAGCCAAACTGGGTGATATAAAAGCCGTTGGCCGCATTGGCGGAAAAACACTGCTATGGTTTATCAGTGCATCTTTATTAAGCCTGTTGCTGGGTATGTTATTGGTAAACTTATTTGAACCCGGCAAAGCAATGCACCTGCCACTACCGGACAGCCATTTAAATACAGGCATTGACAAAGCCGCACTCACTATTAAAGATTTTTTTTATCATGTTTTTCCGGCCAGTGTAATTGACGCCATGGCTAAAAATGAAATTTTACAAATTGTAGTGTTTGCACTTTTTTTTGGTGTAGCCACCGCCGCATTAGGCGACATTGCAAAACCGGTTGTAAAAGCATTGGATGCTATTGCACATATTATTTTAAAAGTAACCGGTTACGTTATGGGTTTTGCACCTTTTGCTGTATTTGGTGCCATGAGTGCCATCATTGCAAAACAGGGTATCGGCATTTTAAAAACATATTCAATTTTTATTGGTGAATTTTATTTTGGATTATTGCTGCTGTGGGTTTGCCTGATTTTAATAGGGTCAATATTTCTTAAAAAAAGAGTGTTTACTTTAATCAAAAGAATGAAGGAGCCCATACTGCTGGCATTTAGTACTTCCAGCAGCGAAGCAGCTTTTCCAAAAACCATGCTGGAGCTGGAACGCTTTGGGTGTAAGGATAAAATTGTAAGTTTTGTATTACCATTAGGCTATTCGTTTAACCTTGATGGCAGCATGATGTATATGACTTTTGCTTCATTATTTATTGCGCAGAGCTATGGCATGCACATGCCATTGGGTACACAGTTAACTATGTTGCTGGTATTGATGCTTACCAGTAAAGGTATTGCAGGTGTACCAAGGGCATCACTGGTGGTAATTGCAGGTACATTGGCTACTTTTAATATACCTGAAGCAGGCATTGCATTGTTATTGGGTATAGATCCCTTGCTGGATATGGGCCGCAGCGCTACAAATGTTGTTGGCAATAGCATTGCAACCGCTGTTGTAAGTAAATGGGAAGGCGAACTGGAACATAAATAACAACTAATTTTTTTTATATAATTGATAATTTAAATTATGCTTGATTTTATTTTTTTAGATTTTAACTGGATGCAATTACTGCAACCGCAATGGTATATCGAAAATGGCGGATTGTGGTTTATCATATTTGCAGTTTTTGCAGAAACCGGTTTATTTGCCGGCTTCTTTTTACCGGGTGATTCGCTGCTTTTTGTAACAGGCATTTTTAGTAACGATCTTGTAAGTGAAGGATTGGGCATACATGTATCCAGCTCTTTTGTAAACCTGGTGATATTGGGCATTGTAATTTCATTGGCTGGCATCATCGGCAACTATGTTGGTTATTGGTTTGGCAAAAAAAGCGGTCCGTTTCTTTTTGAAAGAAAGGATACATTTCTTTTTAAGAAAAAATATTTGTTGCAGGCCAAAGAGTTTTATGAAAAACATGGAGGAGGCGCCATTGTTATGGCTAGGTTTATCCCTATTGTTAGAACCTTTGCCCCGATTGTAGCTGGCATAGTAGGTATGGAAACTAAAAAATTCACTTTTTATAATATTGCGGGTTCTGTTGCCTGGGTATTTTCTATGTTGTTTGCCGGGCATTACCTGCAGCAACTGGTTTTAGGCTGGTTTAATTTTGATTTAAAAGAACACCTGGAAGTTATAGTAATTGGAATTGTTTTAATAACAACAGCCCCTATCTTACTCAAACTATTTTTTAATAAGAAAAAAAATCCTTCAGACGATACTGTATAAACCTTGCCATGTCAAAACAATCTTCTTCTATTTTTACCATTACCGTTCTTGTTGCTGCCCTTGGATATTTTGTAGATATTTACGATTTGCTTTTATTCAATATTGTAAGGGTTGATAGTTTAACAGAGATGGGCCTTTCTGCTGCCCAGGTAAAAACACAGGGCGAATTTATCATCAGCATACAAATGATTGGCCTTTTAATTGGTGGCATTATCTGGGGTATGATGGGTGATAAAAAAGGCAGGCTAAGTGTATTGTTTGGTTCCATCATTTTATATTCTATTGCCAATATTGTTAATGGTTTTGTGCACACTCCCAACCAGTATGCACTCACCAGGTTTATTGCGGGCATCGGCCTTGCGGGCGAACTGGGTGCAGGTATCACACTGGTAACAGAATTGGTTACTAAAGAAAAAAGAGGTTTAAGTACTTCACTGGTTGCGGGTGTTGGCTTATTAGGTGCCGTTGCTGCATTTTTTGTTTCGCAAAATTTTAACTGGCGCATCTGTTATTTTATTGGCGGCGGCCTTGGTTTTTGCCTGCTGCTACTGCGTATATCCGTGTTCGAGAGTGGAATGTTTACTGAAACAAAAAAATTAAGTGTACGCAGGGGGAATTTCTTTATGTTTTTCACCAATAGAAAAAGGTTTAAAAAATATGCATGTGCCATATTAATTGGTTTACCAACATGGTATGTAATTGGTATTTTAGTAGCCTTCTCCAATAATTTTGCAAAAGAGTTTGGTATTGTAGAACCTGTGTTGCCAAAAATATCCACCATGTATGCTTATGTATTTATTTCCATTGCCGATCTGCTGGTAGGCTTTGTAAGCCAGTGGCTAAAAAGCCGAAAAAAGGCCTTGTACATATTTTACATTTTAACCATTATTTCAATTCTATTCTTCTTTAATCAACAAAATGGCACTGCGGCAGGTATGTATGTAATTTGTGCTGCATTAGGTTTTGCCACCGGCTTTTGGGCAATTTTTGTTACGATGGCTGCAGAGCAGTTTGGCACCAATTTACGGGCTACAGCAGCTACCACAGTCCCTAATATGGTAAGAGGTGCTTTACCAATTTTATTTTTATTATTTAAATGGCTGCAAACCATATTTGCAGCAGTGCCCAATCCATATATTACAGCAGCATGGGTAACAGGTGTAATTGTTATGGCCATTGCTATTACTGCTGCATACTTTACAGAAGAAACTTTTGGTAAAGATCTTAATTACACTGAGTAATAATTTATTGGACAATCGCTTGTTAATATTATTATAATTACCAATGTTGATATCCATCAAACATACTATTTACAGTTATTTTCGTTTATCAGTAATTATGAAAAAATATTTCTTCTTCCTTCTTATCAATATATTTTTATCACTAACATTATCAGCGCAAAAGCTACAGGTTAAAGTAACTTATGTAACTGAAGACCCCGCAGAAAAAAAGCCACTGATATATTATTCGCCATTGGTAAAATTAACCTGGGCAGATTTTAAGGGCAAACCTATATTGAGCAGCAATGCGGCAGCCATTACCAACGCAGGTATAGGTTTTAAAATGACGTTTCATAGTCAGGATAATGTTACTACTTTGCACATACCGGTAAACTGTAATTTTTATATATCGGATAGTTGGGTAAAAGATGGCAAAAGAACGCCGTACATTTTAAACCACGAGCAGCATCATTTTGATATTGCTTATGTACATGCCATGCAATTGATACAAAAATTGCAAGCAGCCAAATATACCAGGGAAAATTACAGCAGTGTTATTGAAAAGATATACTACCAGGTGCAGGCCAATTTACAAGCCATGCAAAATGCTTATGACACGGAAACGAAAAACAGCATACTGACAGACAAACAGGAAATGTGGGATAAAAAAATTGATGCACAATTAGCATTGTTGATAAAACAATCAGCTACCGCCACAAATTAGTTTAAATGTTCAGCTTTGCGGGTGGAAGGTGCCTTAATAAAATCGTGAGGGTACTTTTTAAGATAGCGCCATAGTATGCCTAAAAACTGTGGATAGTCTTTTAAATGAATACCACGGCTTTTTACTGCCACAACAAAGGCCAGCCCGAAACTAACTGCAAAATTTAGAAAGCCAATACCCATAACACCAATAAGGGTGTACCATATTTCTTTTGTGCTTAGTACATTATCTAAACCAAAAAAACCAATGGCCACGTTGGCTGCCGAAATAGTAATATGCCTTATATCGAACGGGATACCAAAAGTTTTTCCTAAAAAACCAGCCATCCCTAAAAAAAATCCAAGCGAAATATTTCCAATCAATGCGCCGAGATTATTTTCTACATAATGTACAATCCTATAACGCCGTTTTTCACTAAACCTTTTTTTAAAAGCAGTTGTGTTGCGAAGCCTTTCTGCAATTTTGCCGTATACCACATAGTTTTCTACATAACCGGCAATTATACCGCTGGCAAATAAAAAGAAACCGGTAAAACAGGCATATAGCCAGGCAAGGCTGTGCAATGGCTGCTGGTCTGCTATTAATTGATGGGCGGCTTCGCCCTCAGCAATTTTTACACCTGTTGCCATAAAAAAAAGCCACGCTAAAATATATGTTAACGGAAATACTATAATAAGGTTTCCTGCAAATGAAGCAATCTGTGTACGGCTAACTTTACCAATGGTGATAGCAAGGTTTCTTAAATCGGGTTCTTCACCTACTTTTTGAATATCGAAAGAACTGGCCACATTATTGGCTGTATAAGCAGGTTGCTTGGTAGCCAGTGTTGACCCTGTATCCTGTATTAAAATAAAACCCAACGAATAATTTACGCTATATAAAAACCCATGCCAAAAAGGAGCCATCGCTACTTTAGCCAACAGGTTTTTTATAATGCCGATAAATGAAATGATGATACCGCCGCCCATAGCACTCTGAAGCATCCGGTAAAATTCTTTACGGGTAGTACTTATAAATTTTTCGCCTGTACGGCCGCCGTGTTCTGCAATCTGGTAAGCAAGATAGCCGGTGTTTTCACTAAAAAATTCCTTTATAGAATTTTTCCTGTTTTCATTATGTACCACTGTTTTAAAATAGGCAACAAACCTTTGTGTATTAAAAGAATTGTCCATATCCAGCACATCCAAAATAATAAATAGCCTGTCTATCTGTTGTTGCAAACGGGTAATAATAAAAGTTTGTGCCAGGCTGGTACCATAGGCAATTCTTTGATCCCTTATCCATTGAATAGACTGATTACAGTTATGCAATGCTTCTGTAATATTGGCCAATATTAACCGCTGCGTATTTACAGTGGCTGCCGTATAATTCAACTCCAGGTATTGGTTGGTAAGACGGTTTTGTTCAAAAAAAGGAAAAATAGCATCTCCAAAATTATCATACCGCTGTGTAATTTCTTTTTCCAAACCAAGGGTAGTAATGCGGTAGCTGAGTATTTGTAAAGCGCTTTGCAATTGCTTTATCAGTGCAGGTTCCGTCATATTTATCTGTATGCCCAACACTTCAAAAAACTGTATCCACAATTCATTGTCAATTCCCTCTACCCAGGTATGATCGCTTTTTTTATAAAATATCCTGTTGATAACATATAAAAAATTATCCGGTGTTTGCAACTCGGGTAATAATTTATGCAACACTTTCCCTCTAAGTTCCTGCACAAAACCACGGCTGCTGACAATGCCGCTTTCGGTTAATGCAGTTATAATATTTGTTTTTAAAAATTGGGTAAGCAAGGCTTTGCGCAACGAAAAAAGTGAGCTTCTGTCCTGGCTCATCTGGTATAATAACGCTTTAAAGCGAAGTGTTGCCTGGGTAATATCTTTTGCATCATCCGGGCGTATAGTGGCAATCAGTTCTACTAAAAAGTCAAGGCTGCGATTGGAAGAATGCATGGGCAAAACAATAGCCTGGTTTTTTTCTTTACCAGGGGGGATGGCCTTATTTTTTTTTGATAAACGGAGCATAGTTGTAACAAGGGTGATAGATTCTTAACGAAAAATATTGAACAATCTATATATTGATGACAATAATCATGCTCATTATGTTGCATCCGATTGATAGTCTCTTCACAATTTCGGCTTATTTTTGCTTATATAATAATGACAACTTACGGCAATACAAAAATTAAAGAAGAAACTGATACGCTTACCCAGCTGGATGAGTACTGTACCCTTATTGTTTGGAACGATGATGTAAATAGTTTTGACTGGGTTATTGAAACATTGGTAGAAGTGTGCGGCCATACTACCGAACAGGCTGAACAATGCGCTATTATTATTGACAGTAAAGGAAAATACGCCGTTAAAGAAGGTAGCTATGACCTGCTAAAACCCATGTGCGATGCCATTACAGAACGGGGTATTGGCGCTACCATCGAAGTAATAGCACAATAAATTGTACCCAATTCAACAGGGCTTTGTCGACAAATTTTTATTTTACTGCATGGTTTTACTTAATGATAATTTAATATTTCCGCCAGTTAAAATGGCTACTGAAGAAGGTATACTTGCCATAGGTGGCGACCTTGGTATTGAAAGATTGTTGCTGGCTTACCGAAGTGGTATTTTTCCCTGGTACAGTGAGGGTGAGCCCATTGTTTGGTGGAGCCCGGATCCACGCTTTGTATTATTTCCTCAAAAACTGAAAGTAACAAAAAGTATGCAGTCGGTTTTAGGCAACGGAAGTTTTAGATTTACCATTAACCGGGCTTTTACAGCTGTGTTACAAAACTGTAAAACCATAAACCGAAAAGAGCAGGAGGGCACCTGGATAACACCGGCTGTACAACAAGCTTACACAGAGCTACACCAGCTTGGTTACGCACACAGCGCCGAAGCCTGGATGAATGGAGAACTGGTTGGCGGCTTATATGGCATAAGATTAGGAAACATATTTTTTGGCGAAAGTATGTTTAGTAAGGTAAGTAATGCCAGCAAGTTTGCTTTTATAAATTATGTGCGGCAATTACAAAAAGAAAAAGTAGTAATGATAGATTGCCAGGTATATACCGCTCATTTGGAAAGCCTTGGCGCCGCAATGATTGACCGCAAAAAATTTATGTTGTTGCTTTCTGAAAATATATAAAAAAGGTAGTTTTTATAATTACGCATTTACCTGCATTTAATAATTTGCTAGCCAAGTAAGTTATTAGCGAATACCATTTCAAAACAAATTACCTGCTCTTTCCTCTTCTATCACATTTATTGCCGGTTCCGTCACATAT
>JAYVZR010000366.1:0-10177 GCA_043783135.1 Ferruginibacter sp.
TTTATGCAACAACCGCCTTACTATCCAATAAACAAACTAATACTAATCCACCCCATGGGGATAACGCTAAAGTTTTAATGCGTTTGCCCTGGGGTATTGGCCTTTTTCCAAAAACAAATGGCATTCCGTTTTATCTGCATCATGGCAGGGCCAGAACAATTGAAGAAGCCGTTCTTTGGCACGATAGTGAAGGAGCCTCTGCTAAAAATAAATTTATACAATTAAATACTGCCGGCAGGGATGCGTTGATAAAATTCATTAAGTCGTTATAACGATTTAATTCAACCTGCAATTAAATGTATCCATTGCATTTGCAAATTCCCCGCAAATTGATTTCGCTGCCTTAACTTTGCAAAGCAAATAAAATTTCAAAAAAATCAGCCAATACAAACCTGCTGCCAAATTGCGTATTATGCAAACAAAAAAAACAGGAAGCATTTTCCTTCGGATGGACCCCCTGCACCGGGTACTATTTAGTTTTTTTCTATCCCTTCTCACCTTTTTATTTATCAGACAATACCATTTGAATTGGATGGTTATTGCAATAATATTATGGGATGTTTTTGCTTTATTCACGATCATTTTTAGCTGGATTGTTTTTTTTACAAGCACTATGCAACACATAACAAAACATGCCAACAAGGACGATGGCAGCAGGATTTTTGTTTTTAATATCGTAGTATTCTCTTCTTGTGCAAGCATATTTATGGTGTTGATGTTAATGACTTCGAGCCAATCAGCCGACATGCCAAAAGCAGGTTACCTGACACTGATAATTCCCGGCATATTACTTTCATGGTTAATGGTGCATACTACCTTTTGTTTTCATTATGCCCACTTATTTTATAAACCTGATAATGAAAAAGAGAAAACTGCAACTGGTTTAAGCTTCCCTGCGCAACCATGTCCAGACTACCTTGATTTTGCCTATTTCTCTTTTGTTATTGGTATGACTTTCCAGGTATCTGATGTTCAAATAAACTCAACAACAATTCGTCGCCAGGTATTGATACATGCATTGATTTCTTTTATTTTAAATACAGTTGTAGTGGCACTCACTATCAATTTAGTGGCCGGTTTAAAGCATTGATTGTTTTATTAAAGCACATCTTATAAAAAATGCAGTTAAATAAAATAGCATACCATTTACTATTATGGCAGCAGATCCCCTTCACGGCAAAACATTAGAAGCGATAGTAACAGAACTGGTTCAACATTTTGGCTGGGAAGAGCTGGGCCAAATTATCAGGATCAATTGTTTCAACAGTAACCCGGGTATTAAATCGAGCCTCACTTTCTTGCGCAAAACACCATGGGCCAGAAAAAAAGCAGAAGATCTTTACATCCGTATAACAGATCAAAAATAGTAAGCCATTAAAATATTTTTTTAGTGAAATGTTTCCTCAACATCTTCTCTGCCGGCTTACAACATACCAATAAATTTTATTGTTATACAAAATTGGAGCAACCATTTTTATACTTCATACCAGTATAAAAATCGCAGTGAATATTACCAAATTGTAAACTTAACTGTAAGTAGCAATCTGAAAAATAGTTTGGGCATCATGTTTTATTTATTTTTAAATCCTTTACTGTAAGGGGTTTTGTAGTTTCTTTAACACATTCAGCAACATAAAATATTCCGTAAGTTGGTTTCACCGGCAATAAAAAGCATTCTACTTTTACATCATCAAATTTACCCGTAAGGGTAAAAAATAAATAAAAAGAGTTCTTTCGTCGCAGTTTTTTTTCACTTCATCTCATTTATAAAAAATAGATTTTTGAAGTAGATAACTTTGTATAAGAAAGGAAGAAAAGAAAAACAATCTCCTTTTTATAAAGCATTCCGAATTATATAAATCATCCTTTTACTGGTGAGTATGAAAATATATTTTCCGGGGGCAGTACATGAAAAACAGGAATGTATTTTATTTATTTATTAAACTTAATTCAATTATTTATTAAACTTAAAAAACTCAAATCATGAAAACTTTAAAAAACAATTTAAGCATTTTTGTTGTAGCCCTGGTAACATTATTCAGCGTTGCACTTACATCTTCTGCAAATGCAGCAGATACAAAAGGAACTAGTCCTGTAACTGTAAAATACGTAGGCACTGCTAACGACCTGGCAATCTTCCAGGTAGTTTTTGTAAGCGATGCAGTAGCGCAGTATGAAATTTCTATTACAGATAAATACAGCAGTCTATATTATGAAAATGTAAAGGGTACAGAAATAATTAGAAATTATCAATTTTACAGCACTGATATGGGTGGCGGATCTGCCAATGATGAAATTCTTGTAACTGTAAAAAACACTTTAACAAAAGAAGTTACTACTTACAAAATTTTGCCAAATGCAAATCATAAAAAGGAAGCTCCTTATACAGCAAAATTGTAAATGAATTACACAAAGATCAATCCCGGTAAAGAACCGGGGTTGGTTTTATTTTTATTTCTACCTTCTTATTTTTGTAAAATATATTTACAATACCAACCTGCAACTGGCAACACCGGTACCACCTTCAAATAACTAAATCCTAATCAATTGAATAACTCTTGATTACAATGGTATGATAGTGAGAGCCCATATACCAATAAAAGCTTTAAGATTTTAGTTTTCTATCAGGCCAATGCCACAGTATTTTTAGCACTTTCTATAAAGTACATATCCACGTCGCCTTTATTCTTGGCTGCAATCTTCCCCCGGTACTCGCAGGCAAAATTGTCTTTTATCAATTGATAGGTAGTTCCTGAAATATTCACCTTTCCTACTTCGCCGCTGCTCTCCATACGGGAGGCAATATTTACAGTATCGCCCCAAATATCGTAAGCAAATTTCTTGGTACCTACAATGCCTGCAATAACAGGGCCAGTATGTATTCCAATGCGTAACTCAATAAGTAATTCATCTCCATTATGGCTTTTCTGCTGCTGTATAAATTCCTGTATTTCCAGCGCAGCCATTGCTACATCACCCGCATGGGTATTGTTTTCGTGAGGCAGGCCACCGGCGCATAAATAGGCGTCGCCAATTGTTTTAATTTTTTCAATATTGTATTTGGTTGTAACCTGGTCAAAAAAACTAAAGTAGCGGTCTATTTCGCTTACCAGTTTTTCAGGATCAAGCCTTTCTGATACATTTGTAAACCCTTTAAAATCTGTAAACATTACTGTTACATTATTGAACCGCCTTGATTTTGCCGTGCCTGTTTGTTTCAATTCTTCCGCTGTTTCAAACGGAAGAATATTTAACAACAGGTTATCTGATTTTTGTTTTTCAGTGGTAAGGCTTTCGTTTTTTAATGCCAGTAATTTTTCCTGTCTTGCATTTTCTGATTTATAATAATAAATAATCATAAAAAGTATAACAAACATGGTAATATGATTGGCGATATAAATAGAATTGGCCTCATCGCTGTAAAAAAATACGGGCTTTAAATGTGTAAAAGAATATTTTGCAAGGCCAAAAAACAGCATGTTCAGCAAAAAATAAAGAAACACCACCAGTGGTTTTTTAAAAAACAACATGGCCGTAACGCAACAGGGCACAAAAATATATTCAACACCAATTACCCTGCCACCGGCAACACTTTGCTCTAAGTAAAAAAGAAGGTTAAAAATAGTAAAGAAGTGGCATGCGAAATTATACTTTTTGGTATAGTTAATAATAATGGGCATGGCATAACCAATAACACCGGCAACACTTTCATAAAATACAAACCTTACTTTTTCATCAGTGGCATAGGTTACAACATAAGTAAAAAATATTACAAAGGCCCAGCTGCAAATACCATTAATAAGCCGGGTACGTTTTTTATCAAAATCGCTTGTATTATTGTCTATACCAATATTTATAAGTTTGTTCCAGAAATGTTCTGCCTTTTTTAACAGTGAGTTGGTAAATATTTTATTTGTTGCCTTGTTGATATCGCTATCCATTTTTTTTGTTTAAAATAATACAGTGTGAATTGGCGGGGTGAATGGTGAATATTTCACGATTGATCATTCATCATCCACAAATCGATACTTCATTTTATTCTTAACATAGCACTAGCTTTCATTCGCACCCAAAGATAATCAGGTAAAGGTGATATAAATTAGCTGCAACATTACTTAAGTTAACCCAAGGCGCCCACTCCAGTAACCAGTTAAAAAAACCTTGTTCGGATCCATTTGATTTCTTAACGTTTTCCAATCGGCCCACTTTGGATAACTGGCAGCTAAATTAAAGGTAGCCGGAAGTGCCTTACCCCAATGTGGCCTGAAAGGAATATTATTTTTATTTAACAGATCCCAGAACTGCTGAAAATAATCAGGCGGTATAACGTTAGATTTTTGAAAGTATAAAATATTTATTCTTACAGCATCATTACCATAAGCGGGGCTTAGCCAGCAATTACTTTTTTTGGCACCCAAAATTTCTACTGTATAAAAACTAGTAGCACTATATCCTTTTGTGTTATAATCATTTTCAAACAAATTTACCAGTTGCATGGCCTTATCTGCACTCACCCACATTTCGCTGTAAGCAAGGTTAAATAAACTGCCGCTGTATTCTACTTTATCCATAGGTAAACTGTTAAGCCAGTTATCCCAAAAAACCTGTGGCAGATTGGTGATTGTATTTACAGGAAAATAAAAATCGGTCAGCAAAGGATAAAAATAAGGAAACACTTTTTCCAGGCCCAGTTCAAGCATCTTTTCTTTAAAGCTGCTTTCGGCACTGCTGTTACCTAACAGGGTATATATCCAGTCTGGCCAGGTGGCTATTAGCTGAAACCCTGTAACAGCAACCACTTCGGAGGGAATGGTACTGCCTAACAGTGCTGGAAACATGGGATGGTACGGTTTGGGTTTAAAGTTGCCCGGGCTTCCGGTGCCTGCAGTATAATCACCGGGCTGCATGGTTCTTGCCTTCCAGCTAATGGCACGTTTTAGCGATTTAACGGGCCACCATAAAATGCGTGAAAATTCAGTTTCCCTAATATAAGTTTCTAAAGAGGGTTTATCATTATTGCCAGGCCCAAAAAAATCATAGGCACAGTCAGCAACATAGGTGGTAGCCTGTTCGCCGATAATATTAAAGGCAGGTACACATTGCAGCGTAACCTGTGTAATAATCCCCAGCAATCCCATCGAAACAGCGATGGCATAAAAAGGATCATCCAGGTTATCGCTTCTGTTGAACGTATTTATTTTGCCTGTGCCATCAACAATGCGGATAGACAAAATGCATTCATCAAAAGAATGCTGCATGGTTCCGGAAGAAGAACCTGTTGAAATAAAACCGGCAACCGTTTGGTGAATGGCACCACTTACGTTTGGTATTGCCAGCCCATTTTGATTCAACTGAAAAAATAAATTTTTATCCTCTGATAGTTCCGAAACACCTGAAGGATCAAAAGGATCAGTGCCAAGATTACACCCACCGCCCACCGTAACCTGGTTGTTGCCATCACCAAATGCCACGTCCCTCATCTGGTCCAGTTCAATATTTATATTTTTACCAAAAACACCGGTAGCTGCATTATAGCCATCTGCATACACGCCCTCAACAACAGATTGCGCTGCTCCTCTAACCCTTACCTGTAATTTATTTTGTATAGCATATTCAACCAGTTCAACAATTTCGTCTTCACTGGCTGGATGGTATAAGCCATTGGCTGCAGGCTGTATCATAATTCATCATTTATTAATTTGTAAAAAAACTTTTAACCGTACTCACGATTGTTTACAGAGTATCAATATCAAGGTGATCCCGCCAGTAATCATTTACAAAAACCTGTTTAGGGTCCAGTTGCGCCCTAAGGTCCCGCCAGTTTTTCCATTTTGGATAATTTGCCTGCAGGTATTTCACCCCCTGGTCGCCTTTGCTATCGGGCAGGTATTTACCCCAGTGCGGGCGAAAATTATACTTTTGCAAAAGGGTCCAGAATTTTTGATAAAACTTTACAGGGTCGCCGGTATTGTTGCCAAACCAAAAAACATCTATACGTATCACATCCTGTTTGTAAGATGGGCTCAGCCAGAAGTTATTACTTTTGGCAGGATAAATTTCGCAGCTAAAGGCCCCGGTATTGTCTGTGCTTTTATTGTAAAAATCAAGCAGGTCCTTCATCAACTGTTGCGATTGCGATATATCTATCCACAGTTCGGTAAACCAAACAGGCATCAGTTTATCACTCATCTGGTTATCCATTGGTAACCCTGTCCACCATTCATCTGCAAAAAGTTGCGGGCCTTTATTTTTATTATCCGTTTTATCTACTGTAACAAATATATCCAGTATTTTAGGCAGCAGTAAGGGATAAAACATCAGGTCAACAGCTGCCTGAATTTCATAATATTCCCGTGTTTCTCCCAACAGTTCCTTCAGCCAGTCGGGCCACCTGCCAATAGCCGTAAATAAAAAATCAGCGCCTAATGTAGCCAGTGCAGGACTATTAAAAACATAAGGCACTTCCTCGTAAGGTTTTAATGGCTTTGGTTTTTCGCCTCTTTTTTCATAGGCGTTTTTTGCCCATTCGTTTGCCTGCTGTTCTGTTGCCTGGCTGGCTTTCCATACCACCATTTTATGCACATGTTCCTGCGGCCACCACATTAAACGGGTATAATCAGTTTGTTTAAAAAAAATTTCCAGGCTGGGCTTGGCAGCATCACCAGTAATGCCGTTGCCAAAAATATCTATTTCACAATCAGCTTCATAAGTGGTGGCTTCATCGCCGGTGATGTAAAATTTAGGTACACATTTAAAAGTGGCTGAAACTATAACACCAAACAAACCCATGGTAGCAATGGCGGCGCCATAAAATGGATCATCCTCATTGCCATCAGCCGGCCTGCTGAATGTTTTTAAAGTGGCCACCCCACCCTCGCAGGTAACAATATCAACACGCATTAAAGCATCTTCAAAAGAAAATTTGGTGGAGCCGCCGGATGATGCAGTGCTTAAAAAACCGCCAATAGTTTGATGTGTAATGCCCCCAAGATCGGGAAGGGCGAGCCCCTTGTTATTGAGCTGAAACAACAAAGAATTTCCTTTATTGGAAACCCCCACGGGATCCCATGGATCGGGGCCAAGATGGCAACCTGCATCAACTTTTACCAAATCATTTTCTAAAAACTTTACATCATACAGGTTGCTGAGCATTACATATTTGTAGGGCCTGCCCCCTGTTGAACCTTTTTCCAATGTATTGATAAGCGGGAAAGAGTGCGCTGCTCCGCGAACACAGATGATTTCGCTTTTGGCTACGGCATCATTTACCAGCCATAGTACATCGTCGATTTTTGTTGGCAGAAAATAGTCTAACCCATTTACTTTTTGAGGATCCATTTTATTAAAGTTTACCAATGAAAATAATAATGATAGGGTAAACGGAATAGCTTGTTAAATGTAGGAATTATACCATAGAAAGCGTCAAATATTTCAACATATTTTAAATGGGACATTGTATTTTGAGTAGTTGGCAAACAATATCCAAACAAGGTTTTTTCTTTTACTCGAGGACTGCTTAAATGAAGGAATTTAGAAAATTGCTTTCGATATTTTGTAGCGTATATTAGCGTAAGGCATGTTAGGTTTAATGTTAAAGCACCCTAATAAAGGAAACATGCATTCATACAAGCAAAGTTTTAGCCAATAGACGTGCTTTCATCAGACTACAAAAAGCCCTTCATTATTAATATTGGCCGGCATTTCAAAGCCAACTAATTTTTATGAAACAGAAAGTTAACTTATATCAACGCTTAAAGAATTAAGTAGCAGGGGCTGGGACTGGCATTAACCGACCAGCCTTGCTACGGAGCCAAAATAATAGTAACTTTATTGTAAGCCATCCGATGTCTGCAAGATATGAATATTTCTGCCTCCAAAAACAAATATCATGGAAAAAATAAGGGTAGCAACTTACAATGTAAACAACCTTTTTGAAAGGCCGAAGATTATGGAATTGAACGGGTTTTCGGAAGAAGCTAAAATAGTGTTGACTGATATAGAAAAACTGAATGGTCTTCTTCAACATGCCAGTTATGCCGGAACAACCGGCGAAAAAATATTGGTAATTTTAGAAAAATATTTTCATCTGCGGGCTGATAACCCCTGGTTTATTATAAATGAAATCAGGGGGAAACTATTTTCCAGGGGACGGGATGGTGCTGGTTTATCGCTGATAGCAAAGGGTAAGGATAGCTGGCTTGGCTGGGTTGAATTGATAAAACAAAGAACCAATGAGGTTAGTATTGAAAATACTGCAAGGGTGCTGAACGCTGTTAAAGCAGATATTGTATGCACGGTGGAGGTTGATAACAGAACTGCCCTGAAAAATTTTAATGACCTGTTATTAAAAGACTTTAGCACTGCATACAAGCATACAATGCTTATTGATGGCAATGACGACAGGGGCATTGATGTTGGTGTGTTATCGAATTTTGAAATTGAATCAATCACTTCACATATTGACGATTACTATACTGATGGCAATGGTAAAAAACAAAAAATATTCAGCCGGGATTGCCCTGAATATAAAATTAAAATCAGCAATGATAAAAACTTATTTTTATTATGCAACCACTTAAAAAGTAAAGGCTACGGAACACCTGCAGCAAGTAATGCAAAAAGAAAAAAACAGGCAGACAGGATTGCAGCAATACTTGGCAAGTATGATTTAGCAAACGAGTTAGTAATTGTTGCAGGCGACTTTAATGATACACCAGCCAGCACCCCATTGAAAAATTTGCTAAACCATCCTGATTTATTTGATGTTTTAAAGTGGCAAAATTTTAATGGTGAAAGATGGACATACCATACTGGTAAAGATCAGATTGATTTTTTACTTGTATCAAAGCCATTATTTGATTCTATAACTGAGGTGCAGATTGAAAGGCGCGGCATATTCAGGAGGGGGAATATTGCTTTTCCGGAAGTTACAAACCATATTACAGAAGCATCAGACCATGCCTGTGTTTGGGCTACATTTACTATTTAATAAATCTCCTCAAAATAATAGATTGCACTACAACGGTTATTAAAAGGGTCGAAATAAAAAAAAATAAATTAATACCCTATCTTCCCGTTACAAATTTTATCTTATGCGTTTATTTACCTGTATCATTATTTATTTGCTTATCAGCAGCAATCAATTTGCTCAATCCATATTTACCCATGGCCGCCTTGGCGTTACCAAAGATGGGCACTATCTTCAATTTGCTGATGGCAAACCTTTTTTTTGGCTCGGCGATACCGGGTGGGAATTATTTCACCGGCTTACCCTTACTGAAATAAAACAATACCTTGATAACAGGTCGGCAAAAGGTTTTACGGTGATACAGGCAGTTGCGTTGGCTGAATTTGATGGCCTGCGCAAACCAAATCAATATGGTGAGTTACCCTTAAAAAATCTTGACCCTTCAACACCAAATGGCAAATACTTTACCGTACTGGACAGTACTATCCACATGGCAAGGCAACGAAATTTATTTATAGGATTATTACCTACCTGGGGCGATAAGGTTACAAAATTATGGGGCGATGGGCCGGTAGTTTTTGACAGTATCAATGCGTATACTTATGGTAAATGGATTGGTAACCGGTATAAAAATGAACCCAATATAATTTGGATATTGGGTGGCGACAGGCCTGCAGTAAATGATAGTTCTGATTGGCGCCCTGTGTGGCGTGCCATGGCAAAAGGTATTATTGAAGCCACCAGCCATCAATGCCTTATTACCTATCATCCATGGGGCGGCAGCAACTCTACATCGCAATGGATACACAATGAAAAATGGTTAGATATAAATATGTTTCAATCTGGCCACGGTGGCGGGCATGATGTGGCTTGTTGGGATTTGACGCAAAGGGATTTTAATTTGACCCCTTCTAAACCAACCCTTGATGCGGAACCAAATTATGAAGACCATCCTGTTAATCCCTGGCCAAAGTGGAACACAGAAAATGGCTACTACCGCGATTATGATGTACGCAAGCAATGTTACCGATCTGTTTTTGCAGGTGCCTGTGGTGTTACTTACGGGCATCATGCAGTATGGCAGTTTATGAATGCAAAAGAAGAAGCGATTAACTACCCCGACAGGGGCTGGATAAATGCCATGGACAGGCCAGGAGCCACACAGGCAGGGTATTTAAAAAAACTGATGGAATCAAGGCCAATGCTGAA
>JAYVZR010000367.1:0-10169 GCA_043783135.1 Ferruginibacter sp.
ACAATTTCCAGTTGTTGCTGCGAAGCATCTATTGATCTTAAGATGGTTTTTAAAAAACTCTGATGCCGCACTATATTATAATAAGCAGTCATTACCGAACCCATAATATCCTGCACCTGCGAATTAAGCAGTTCCTCACTTTGCTTTTGTAATTGACCCAGCCTGTTTTTGGTAGCCACCACCCTGTTACCATTATACAGCAATATACTTACCCCAACAGTTGAATTTAAATTATTTACGGCCGCTCCTTTTCTGTCAATATTTACACCGGTATTCAATTTTTGATTGATGTTGTATACCTGCTCATTATCTGTTATAGAACTTGTAACAAGCGGCAACCCGCCTGCTATACCGATATTATTTAGAATAGTATTTGCCTCAACATTATTTTTTGCCAATTGAATATCAAGGCTGTTTTTTAAAGCAATATTAAGTGCTTCCGGCAAATGCATGATGCTTTGTGCACTGCTTGCTATAGAAATGGATAATAATAAAAAATATAAAATCGATTTTGTCATCCTGCTTATTTGTATTTTAATTTGAAGAAGCTTCTTCAGCTTTTTGCTTCTCCCCTTCTATTGGTGTTTCCTCTTTGTGTATGCCTGATAAAAAAGTATAGATGGCCGGTATAATAAACAGAGTTAAAATCAAAGAAAATAGAATACCGCCTACAACAACAATACCAAGTGGTACACGGCTGGTAGCTGATGCTCCAAGCCCTAATGCAATGGGTAATGCTCCCAATGAAGTTGCAAGGCTTGTCATTAAAATTGGCCGCAAACGCTGTTGCGAAGCCTGCAATACTGCCTGTACTTTATCGAGGCCGTGTTCTCTTTTTTTATTGGCAAATTCAACAATCAAAATCCCGTTTTTTGTTACCAGGCCAATTAGCATAATCATGCCAATTTCAGAAAAAATATTGAGTGTTTGACCAAATATAAACAAGCTTAATAAAGCTCCCGCCATTGCCAATGGCACTGTAAGCATAATGATAAAGGGATCTACAAAACTTTCAAACTGCGCAGCCAGGATAAGATATATTAATATCAATGCTAAGCCAAATGCGAAAGCAATATTTGATGAGCTTTCAGCAAAATCTCGTGATGGGCCGGTTAAGGAAGTTTGATAAGTTTCATCCAATAATTTTTTACCAATTGCATCCATGGCCTTTACCCCATCACCAATGGTTTTACCATCTGCCAATGATGCAGAAATTGTTGCTGCCTTATAACGGTTATAATGAAAAAGGGTAGATGGGCTGCTGCTTTCCTCCAGTTTTACTACCGAACTTATCGGAATATTTTCTCCTCTTTTATTGCGTACATATAGTTTTGTAATATCGTTCGGTTCAGTGCGGTCCCTTCTGTCAACCTGCGCTATTACTGAATACTGGTAACCATTCATTATAAAATAAGCAAGCCTTCCGCCGCTGAAAGCAGATTGCAATGCTGAAACTACATCCTGTGACGATAAACCCAGATCCTTAAGTTTTATTCTATCCAGCGTGAGTTGTATTTCAGGCTTATTAAATTTTAAGTTTACATCAACATTTGCAAATGTTTTATCCTTCCTGGCCTCCTCCAAAAATTTAGGGATTACTTCCTTTAATTTATTGAGATTCTGGTTTTGTAAAACAAATTGCACGGGTAA
Organism: Ferruginibacter sp.; assembly: GCA_043783135.1. Lineage (GTDB taxonomy): Bacteria > Bacteroidota > Bacteroidia > Chitinophagales > Chitinophagaceae > Ferruginibacter. The sequence continues at coordinate 1,651 of JAYVZR010000367.1, forward strand.
ACTTCCTCTTGAACCGGCACCTACGGCAATTGTTTGTTCCTGTATGGCAAATATCCTGGCATCATTAAATCTTTGTAATTTTTTTTGTAAATCACTTGCTATTTCAGCTTGTGACCTGTTGCGCAAAGAAGGGTCAGTCAGCGCCAACCTCGGCTGCGAATTATTTAAAGAACCGCCAAATGAGGGTGTTCTTGCAAATACAAAATTTCTTTCAGGTACAGAGTCATACAAATAACCAGTGATTTCATCAGATATTTTTTGCATACTGCTGTAGCTTGTACCCTCGGCGGCTGTTACAGAAAAGCGTACACTGCTTCTGTCTTCCAAAGGCGCAATTTCACTTTGTAAATTTGTTATAATAAATCCTATTATAACAATACATGCAGCTACTACAACCCATGCAACCCACCTAACTTTTATAAAGCCTTTTAACCAGCGCAGGTATCCATTTTCCATGGCTTCAAAAAATGGTTCTGTCTTTCTGTAAAATTTACCATGCCCTGCTTTTTTTCTGTTTAATACCACATTTAAAACAGGTGTTATGGTAAGCGAAACCAATGCTGATATTAATACTGCCGCAGCCAGTGTTACACCAAACTCTCTAAACAACCGTCCAATAAAACCTTCTAAAAATATAACCGGTAAAAAAACCACCGCCAGTGTGATGGAGGTAGATATTACTGCAAAAAATATTTCTTTACTGCCTTCTATTGCCGCCTGGCGAATGGGCATCCCTTTTTCAAATTTGCTGAAGATATTTTCTGTTACTACAATGCCGTCATCTACCACCAAACCGGTTGCCAGCACAATGCCAAGTAAGGTTAATATGTTAATTGAAAAACCCGAAATGTACATGATGAAAAAAGTAGCCACTAAAGAAATTGGAATATCTATCAAAGGGCGGATAGCAATTAACCAATCTCTAAAAAAGAAAAATATAACCAGCACCACCAGTGTAAAAGATATTATTAAAGTATCCTTTACTTCATTAATTGATTTTCTGATATTGCTTGTGTTGTCCAATATTACATTCATTTCTATATCAGACTTGTTAGCACCCTTTATTACCTCCAGTCTTTTATAAAAGTCATCGGCAATTTGAATATTATTGGCACCGGGTTGTGGTATCAATACGATGCCTACTGCATTTACACCATTGTATTTCCAGGCCTGCTCAAGGTTTTCGGGCCCTATCTCCACCCTTGCCACATCACTCAGCCTCAAAATACCTGCATTATCAGAACGCAGGATCAGGTCGCGGAAATCTTTTTCAGAAGTAAGCCTTCCCAAAGTTTTTATGGTAAGCTCTGTGTTGTTGCCATAAATTTTACCGGGTGGCAAGTCAATATTTTCAGTGTTTAATGCAGTGCGTATATCTGAGAAGGCTATACCCTGTGAAACCATTTTATCCGGGTCTATCCAGATACGCATAGCATATCGCTTTTGTCCAAATATAATTACCGAACTTACCTGTTTAATTGTTTGAAATTGTTGCTGTAAAACGTTCTCTGCATAGTCACTTAATTCAAGCAACCCTTTTGTTCTGCTTTGCACAGCAAGTATCAAAATAAAATCACTGCTGGCATCTGCTTTTGTTACAACGGGTGGTGCATCAATATCCTGCGGAAGGCTCCTGCTGGCCTGCCCAACTTTGTCCCTTACATCGCTGGCAGCAGCCTCCAGGTCTACACTCAATTCAAATTCAACTGTGATATTGCTGTTACCTAAAGTGCTGGAGGAGGTAATTGTTCTGATGCCCGGTATACCGTTAATTTGTTTTTCTAAAGGCTCTGTTACCTGGCTTTCAATAATATCGGGGTTGGCGCCAGTATAAGAAGTACTGATATTGATAATGGCAGGATCAATTGCAGGGTAATCTCTAACAGCCAGGAATGTATAGCCTACTACGCCAAACAGTATAATCATAAGATTTAATACAGTGGCAAAAACCGGCCGCTTTATAGAAAATTCTGAAATATTCATGAATCAAAAAAAATATTAATTATTTGCAACAGTTAGTTTTTTCAATTTTACGGCTACCATTCTGTTTAGTACAAAACTCTAAATTTCGTGTATGGGTTAATGTTATTATTTAAAAAACTTACTTATCCACCAGCGCTTCAAAATGACTTGTTTACCAAAATTAATTTTCATTAACTATTTTAAGGATGGTGACGTAATCATAGATATTTTCTTTACCTCACGTACTTTCAGGGTTGCATCGGGTCTTGCAAATAAAACACCGGTTACCACAATTGAATCGCCAACATCGATACCTTTTGTTACTTCAACTATATTGGCCTCTCTTACCCCGGTCTGTATATTTACAAAACTGGCCTTTCCGTTTTTAACCAATATTACTTGGTTATTTTTATCATCAGGAATAATACAATTGGTGGGTACTTGTACAGAAAATCTTTCTTTTCCTGCATCTATATAAATTTTTACAAATGAGCCGGGATTAACATTTGCCCCTTTTAATAATGCCCTCACTTTTAAGTTACGGGTATCTGTATTTGCGCCAGGCTCTATTGCCAAAATAATTGCCCTGCCTTTTTCTTTGGTCATTGCATCTATTTCAACATCTGCAATAGCACCCGTTTTTATGGCACTGCTATACACTTCAGGTAAAGTAAAATCTATTTTTAGCTCGTTTGTTTGTTGCAAACTGGCAATTACTGTAGCAGGCGTAACATACGCACCCGGGCTTACCAGCCTTAAACCTGCCACTCCGCTAAAGGGTGCCCGCACAACAGTTTTATCAATAAGTGCCTGTGTATAAACAATATCTGCTTTTAAAGAATTCGCTTGGTTTAATGCGGCATCATAATCGGCCTGGTTAACTCCGTTTACATCCAGTAATTGCTTTAATCTTTCTAAGGTTTTCTCTGCAAGGTCCAGCTGTACTTTGCTTTTTGAAACCTCTGCCTGCAGTTCTGCATCATTTATCCTTGCCACAACAGTTCCTTTTGTTATTAGTTTGCCCTCGGGTATATTTAAATAAATAAGCCTTCCACTTACTTCTGGGCGAAGCTCTACCTGTTCGCTGGCTATTACTGTACCATTGGCTTCAATAATATTGTTGATTGGTTCTTTTTGTGCAATGATAACATCCACCATAACCGAGGGGCTTTCCTTCAGAGAATTGGCTGGCTCTTTTACTTTATTTTTACAATTGGCGAAAATAAAAAGCAGGATTATTGTGCAGAGAATATTAGCAGGCTTTACAGAAAAATTGGGCATAAAAAATTCACATTAATATGGTTAAATATAGTGAGTTTTTGATAGATGCACCAGCAATATAATATAACATAAACATTGAAGTAAATATTTTAACGCATTATTTTATTAGAAGCCTTTTTTTACAAAAGCAGGCGGTATTGTAAAATAATTTAAAAAACATAATGAATGGGGTTTTATAATTTTTTACCTTTCTTTGCTAAAAATTAAAAAGCATGAACCCTCTTGTTGGTATTATAATGGGTAGCGAAAGCGACCTTGAAATTATGAAAGGTGCTGCTGAAATGCTTCGCCAGTTTGACGTAGAGCCTGAATTGACCATTGTATCTGCGCACCGTACACCTGAGCGTTTACGGGAGTATGCCAGCAAGGCTAAGGCAAGAGGATTAAAAGTAATTATTGCAGGAGCTGGTGGTGCAGCCCATTTAGCGGGCATGGTGGCAGCGCAAACCATATTACCTGTTATTGGTGTACCCGTAAAATCATCCAATTCGCTTGATGGATGGGATTCTATCTTATCTACTTTACAAATGCCTTATGGTGTACCGGTAGCAACTGTGGCATTAAATGGCGCAAAAAATGCCGGTATTCTCGCCGCACAAATATTGGCGCTGCATGACACTTCTATTGCAGGCAAATTAGAAGCTTATAAAGAATACCAGGATGATATTGTTATGGAAAGTGTAAAGAATGTAAAATATCTTGGTTTTACAAATGAGTTTGATAAATAGGAAGATTTTAGATTTACTGTTTCTTGCTATAGATAATAGTTTTTTTGTAATTCCATGGACTTAGACCTCTACCAAAATTCCAAATTCCTGCTCTAAACCTTTTGAGTTATCGTATATCATCCTGACAAAATCCTTACCCCATTTTGCATAGTAAGGCATCAGGTTATCTGTTCTTTCCTGCAAATTATTGTTGGGGAATAATTGTGCTTTTATTTTTTGTAACTGTCTTTGCTGCGCTGCAAATTTTTTCTTTTCGGCACGAAGCATTTTCTTTTCCAGAGCTGATATTTTTTTTAAAGCCTGCGTTTGCAGTGCTGCTGTATGTGCCACCAATGTTGTGTCTATCTTTTCAACTAAAGCTTTTACTTGTTGATAAAAAGCAGTCAACTGCAATTGCTCTTTATCAAGGCTAACCTGCTGCAAACTATCCCGCTTTACCAATTGGTTGATGAGGTCGGTCTCTGATTGAAAGAGCTCGGCATGATTGAATTGTAATTTTTCTAGAAGAGCCTGTATTTCTTTAATTACAAAGAGGAATGAATTACGTATTAGCATTAACGGATAAGGCACACAAGCTTCTTCAAATACTTTTTTCAACTGCAGCCAGTAAGCAATTTCGCCGCCGCCGCCGATAAACACAATATTGGGTAAAATAAATTCCTGAAAAACAGGACGGAGAATTACATTGGGACTAAACCGCTCAGGATATTGTTTTAATTCTGCGATCATTTCCTCTTGTGTAAATTTTAGTTCCGTGTTTACAACAGACCAACCGCCACCATTCAACATTTCAATTCTTTCCCTTTTATCATCTATCAAATAAAACATATTCAGTTCCCTGCCGCTTGCCTGCACTTTATAATCCGATGCTAAAGTTGAAATTGTTTCTTTAACTGCTTTATGAGAAAATTCATCAGTTAATTCTTTTTGTATTACTTGCACAAAAGCCACTTTTAATTCCCTGTTATCAGGTAATAATATTATCAACCCATACGCTTCAAATAATTTATTAACCAGTTTAAATGTAGCCTCCTCAATGGTTACTCCTTCTTTATAGCATTCTTTCATCAATGAAACAATTTCGGCTCCAAAGGGATAAACCAATAATTGTCCGCTTACTGTATCCAGCATTTTTATCAAATTCTTATCCACCCTCATTCTTCCTACGGCACCGGTTTGGCTGGTTGCCCATAGATATTTGTCGCCACCAATGTAGATATGCCCTAATTCTTCCAGGTCTGCATCTTCGCTGCCCATGTAATAAACAGGCACAAAGTTATTTTCAGGCAGTTCCTTTTTTAACCGTTCTGCAAGTTTTACAACATGCAAAATTTTATAAATAAAATATAAGGGGCCTGTAAAAATATTTGGCTGATGCGCCGTGCAAATAGTAAAAGTATTTTCTTGTTGCAACAAACCAATATTCTTTGCAACTTCAATACTTGCCACCACAGAAGCGTATTGTTTTTGCAAAACATTCACCAGTAATTTTCTGTCTGTATGAAAGTTTTTTCTATCAGTGATGGATGCTTTTATTCCTTCAATGGAAACTGGATGACTGTAAAATGGTTGCAGCTTTTTTTCTGCAGCAATATAATCTGTTACCATTTTTGAAAAGTAACCTGTTTGCCCGTAAGAAATAAACTGTGCTGCTATATCCATTTAATAATTACTTCATTTTTAATACCGCATAATTGGGATGCTCCGGATTTACGATTAACTCCTGCCGCAATGGATGAATCAAGACATCCATTTCTTCCATTGGGATGGCGCCTAAAAGCGGTTCGCTATCACCTGTTAAAACAAATGCACTACAGGTAGTTTTTCTATTGGCAAATTTTACATTTACAGGGCCCGCAACATCGTATTCGACAACTCTACTATCTGCCATTTGCACTTTTCGTTTTTCAATAAAGGCTAGTTCTAACTGAGATTGAATGGTTTCATTAATTGCCATCATATAAGCACCGCTATCAACTAACATATTAAGGTGCAATGAGCGTACTTCATCTTCACCAATAATATTTCTTCTTGCGTTTTCAAGATCAACAGTATTGGTTAGTTCGATATCAGCATAAACTATTCCCATATTAATAAATTTAGTTGTACAAATATAGTTACACTACTTCACCTTCCAAATCATAATCAAATGCTTTGGTGATTCTCACATTTACAAATTCACCAATAGCAAGTCTTTTTTTACTTTGAATGATCACTTCGTTGTCCACTTCAACACTATCAAATTCTGTACGTCCAAGGTAACGTCCTGCCTCTTTTTTATCTATTATCACTTTAAAAGTCTTACCCAGTTTTTCCTGGTTCTTTTCCAGGCTTATTTCCTGCTGCACTTCCATTATTTCCCGGGCACGTTCTTCTTTTTCTTCTGCCGGTATATTATCTTCAAAATCATGTGCACTGGTACCTTCTTCATGACTGTAAGTAAATATACCTACCCTGTCAAAACGCATTTTTGTAATAAAGGTTTTTAGTTCTTCCACATCATCCCTTGTTTCGCCTGGAAAGCCAGCTATAAGCGTAGTACGCAAACAGATATCCGGGATGCGGTTGCGGATTTCCCCCACAAGGTCTTCCATTTCTTCCCTCGTTATTTGCCGCTTCATCAATTTCAACATATTATTGGCAGCATGTTGCAAAGGCATATCAAGATAGTTGCAAATATTCTCTCTCTCTTTGATTGCATCTATTATTTCAATTGGAAATTTTGATGGGTATGCGTAGTGTAACCTTATCCATTCTAATCCTTTTATATCTGCAAGGGCATGCAGTAATTTAGGCAATTCTCTTTTTTTGTAAATATCAAGACCGTAATAAGTTAATTCCTGTGCAATCAGCATTACTTCTTTTACACCCCGGTCTACCAAACGTTTTGCTTCATCAACCAATGACTTTATGGGGCGGCTGATGTGCTGGCCACGCATTAAAGGAATGGCGCAGAAAGAACAGGTTCTGTTGCAACCTTCGCTTATTTTCATGTAAGCGTAATGCTGAGGAGTAATTAATAAACGCTCCCCTATTAAATCAGTTTTATAATCGGCTTCAAATTGTTTTAATATCATCGGAAGTTCCATCGTTCCAAAATAGGCATCTACTTCTGGTATTTCCGTTTCCAGGTTATTTTTATAGCGTTCGCTCAGGCAACCGGTAACATATACTTTATCAATTTTACCTCTACGCTTTAATTCTACCTGCTGCAAAATTGTATTAACACTTTCTTCTTTTGCTTTTTCAATAAAACCACAGGTATTTACAATTACAACATTGTGATCCTTTTTAGCACTTTCATGCACAACATCAATTTCATTGGCAATTAACTGACCACTCAGCACTTCGCTATCTACCATATTTTTACTACAGCCCAGTGTAATTATATTTACCTTATCCTTATGTAATGACTTTGTTTTCATATTAAATGTTGGCAAAGGTAAGCAGTTACCGTGTACCACTTACACATAGAAGTGCTACTCAAATAGCCAATGCTTAAAATATAGTTAATTATGAAGCCTGATTGCTAAATACATTCCATTTTGAAGAAGGTAGCAAAAAACAATTTGTGCTTTTTTTTAGCACCAGTTTACAAAAATTAATTAACACAAGGTTAATACTAAACTTTTGCATTAAACATCAATTTTACACCTTACTTATTCACAAGTTTTGACTAAGCTCCATGCTACTATTATTGCAAAAGATTTTGGGCAAAATTTTTCATGGGGTGTTGCAATAGCAGCAGTACAAAATAAAGGTGCTGCGCATATAGATGGAAAGGGCACCAGCATTTGGGATAGTTTTGCACGTAGCAGCAGCAATATAAAAGGAGGTGGTAAACTTAATATTGCGTGTGATTTTTATCACCGTTACAAAGACGATTTATTGCTGGTAAAAGCATTGGTATTTTCAGTTTTCAGGTTTTCTATTTCGTGGACACGGATATTACCCGATGGTACCGGTAAGATCAATAAAGAGGGCATTAATTTTTATCATTGCGTAATTGACGAATGTAATAAATTAGGCCTTACCCCTTATGTAACCCTTAATCACTGGGACCTTCCGCAGGAGCTGGAGAAAAAAGGAGGCTGGACAAATTACCTTGTCACCAAATGGTTCAGCCGGTTTGTAACTGTTTGCGCAGAGGCATACGGCGATAAGGTAAAGAATTGGATTATTTTAAATGAGCCTTTTGGATTTACTACCCTGGGTTATATATTAGGTAAACATGCACCTGGCAAAAAAGGGTTGAGTAATTTTTTACCGGCCATTCATCATGCTTACCTATTTTTAAAATCGCATTAGTAAAGAAATTTGGTTGTTGGTCAACAAGACCAACAACGGCGTAAAATACCTGCGGGTTTAAATATTCATATAGATTTTTTAATTGCCATTTGTAAATTTACATACCAGGTTTTGTATTTATATATCTTTTATAAATTATAATCTGGAGTTTCCCCAAAAAATTAGTCAGGAAACAAACTTAGTGTTATGGTACCTGCGGAGTTGTCATTTTTATCAGATGATATGCCATTATTTGCTTTT
>JAYVZR010000368.1:0-10151 GCA_043783135.1 Ferruginibacter sp.
CGGCAACGAAGTACTTTCAGCAGGGTATATGCCTATTGTGTGGCCAGCATTTTCTTTTTTCATGTAGCAGTAAATATTTCTGTTACCATTGGCCTTGCACCAGTAATTGGTATTACGTTACCATTAATGAGTTACGGAGGATCTTCTTTGCTCACTTTTACGGTTCTGCTTTTTATATTAATTAAGCTTGATTCAGACAGACAGATGGTTTTAAGGTAAATATCCCAAGGAGCTTTTGAACTTTTAATTGTATAGCTTCTTTCAATTAATTTTGCTGTGAAACTTATTGATAACAAATGCTCCCTATTCAAGCGGAGTGTAAAGTTCTCCTTCGGGGATGAGAGCAAAGCGTATGAAAATAATTGCATTAAGTGAAGGGGTTTTCACAATAGATAAAACCAAAAATTTTATTCCTTTTAATAAAGAAAAGGATGATCTGCAACAAAGAGCTACAGGTAGTTTGTTGGTAGAAGTACAGCCATTTTGTATTGTTACCAATAAAGATATTCTTGTAATTGATACCGGGTTAGGATTTAGTACAGAAAACGGAAGTTTACAAATACATCAAAATTTAGCAAATAATGGCATTAATCCATTAGATGTAACAAAGGTTTTGTTAAGCCATTTGCATAAAGATCATTCAGGAGGAATCAGTATAAAAGATAATCAGCTTAATCAGCAATTTTTTAGTTTTCCCAATGCCACCTATTATGTAAATAAAGATGAATTGGCATTTGCCTTAGATAAAGCAAATACATCCTACCACCCCGAAGATTTTATTATTTTGGACAATGCAGATAAAGTAGTTCTTACTGAAGGAAACGGTACAATAGATGGCTATATAAGGTATGAAGTAACCGGTGCCCATTGCCCATTTCATCAGGTATTTTGGATAGAAGAGAACGGAGAAAATATTTTTTTTGGCGGCGACGTAGCGCCACAATTGCAACAAATGAAAAGCCGCTTTATTGCTAAATATGATTTTGATGGAAAGAAATGTATGGAGTTAAGGCAAAAATGGCGGCAAACAGGCCAACAGCAAAAATGGACCTTTCTTTTTTACCACGATATAAAAACACCTGTTTTTAATTTTGAATGATTATTTTAAAAAAAGCACGTATATAATTCGAAATTCAATTATAAATATTCTTTGTGTGTTAGCAAATTAATTTGTTTTGGGTAAAGCCATATTAGGCCGGGTTTGTAATTTATTTTGTCTGCGTATAGCTTTAAATAGCAGTTGATGAAATCTGCCTTCGGCGTTATACATATTATTAACTCTTTGTGGCCCCAATATTTTTGTAAACTGCTCTTTATAATTTTTTCTGAGATTTAATATTTTTTCATCCCTGTCTAAAACATCAGGGTTATCCAGCCGTGATGCTTTTATTTCTTTGGAATATTGATTATACACTGGCCAGAATTTTTGAGCCTCACCTGGAGTAAGTTCTAATTCTTTACTTATAAAAGCAACTTTAAGCGCTTCAATATCTTGTTGCTTTTTTACAGAAGCTTGCTCATCCTGTGCTTTGGCAAAACTGGTAACGATTATTAAAGCCAATATAAAGTATAATTTTTTCATCTCTCTTTTCTTTAATAATTAATTTTGAAACTTGATTTTATCAAGATAATTCTCCAAAGTTTTTTCATCCAGTAAATAATCATCCTTTGCAGGAAGATCATTGCCGTTAATGTTGGATGTTAACATGGATATATCTTCGTCGCTGCCGTTTTTTTCAAGGTAGCTGGTAATATCTTCTTTAGTGAGGCTGTTTAATGCTTCAGTAAACTGTTGCTCATTCATCACCTTGCCCTTTTCAATAGTGGTATCAAGTGTAGCAAAACTAACAGCAGGAACCGGGTTTGTAAAAGTGGGCTTTTCAGTGTATTTGTAAACACCTAAAGCCATTGCACCGGTAACTATTGCGGCTGCAGCATATCTCAATAATGATTTCAATTTTGGCATGCTCACCACTTTTGCAGGTGCTGCACTAACCAGGTGAAAAATATCAGCCGGCACATTATTAAAATATCCGTCCGGTACTTCAAAAACATTGGTATGTTGAATGTAATACAATAATGGAGAAAGTGATCGTATTTCTTTTACTGAAGTATTTACCCCTTGCGTATTTATTTTATCTAAAATATTCGGTGATAAATTTTCAAAATAACCATCTGGCACTTCAAATTGGTTTATATGTTGAACGCTTTGCAATAATGCAGAAACGGCTGTTGACTCGTTTGCTGCAGTATTTATTTGTTGTTCTTTTATTTTTTTGATGATGGCTGATGATAAGTTTTCAAAATATCCCTCCGGAATATCTTCAGCTTTTATATGGTTAATTATAACAGCCTCATCTTTTATGCATAGCAAAATAACTGCACCCAATGTTTCAAAATAACCACCCGGCACAACAAACACATTTGTTTTAGACAGCTCAGCCAATAAAGGGCTAAGTTGCTGTAATTCATTTAATATGCCGTTGTCAAATTTCATTCGTTAATGAGACCATAAAAGGCCTTAAAAGTTTAATGATTTAATATATAATCTTCAATTTTCTTTACTGCATGGTGATAACTCGCTTTTAATGCACCTTCACTGGTTTCAAGTACAACACTCATTTCATGGTAGGGCATTTCGTCATAATACCTCAGGTTAAAAACTACCCTTTGTTTTTCAGGCAATTGCTGCATTGCCAGTTGAAGTTTCCATTCAATTTTATTGCTATCGTAATTTTTTTCTGCTTTTAACTTATTGCTTAACCCGTTTTCTACATCACTAAGTGATACAGAAGCCCTTTTTTTCTGTTGTTCAATATACGAAAGGCTTTCATTGGTTGCAATGCGGTACAGCCAGGTGTATAACCGGCTGTCTTCCCTAAAATTATCCAGTGCATTCCATACTTTGATAAACATGTTTTGCAAAACGTCGTTGGCATCCTCATGATTTACCACCATACGGCGTACATGCCAATACAATTTTTCCTGGTACTTTTTAATAATTCCGGTAAATCCTTTCTCTTTTGAATAAGGATCTTTAAACTGGAGCAACAGTTCCAGGTCGTCTAAATGTTGTTGGTTCATAATTGTTCAGCAGGTATAAAAATAGAAAAACCAATCATATGATTGGTTTTTTTTTATAAAGTTTAATCAGCTCAGGAATTTTTTCTTGCTATCGCCTTTTCAGCTGCGGCAACAATATGGGTAGTATCTAAACCATATTTAATTAATAATTCAAGTGGTTTGCCGCTTTCTCCAAAAGTATCATTAGTACCGACATATTCAATGGGTATGGGTAAATTCTTTGCGGCTACCTGTGCAATACTATCTCCCAAACCTCCAATAATATTATGTTCTTCGCAGGTAACAGCACATTTCGTTTTAGCAATAGAGGCAATTACAGCAGCTTCATCCAAAGGTTTAATGGTATGTATATTTATAACTTCCACACTGATACCTTTTTCTTCTAAAATTACTCCTGCTTCAATTGCCTTCCACACTAAATGGCCACAGGCAAAAATACTTACATCCTTACCGTCTGAAAATTTTTGTGCCTTACCGATTACAAAGTCGCTTTCATTTGTAAAAATAGGCCACACGGGACGCCCAAATCGAAGATAAACAGGCCCTTCATAACCAGCAATGGCCATTGTTGCCGCCTTGGTCTGGTTATAATCACATGGAACAATTACCGTCATACCCGGTAACATTTTCATCAATCCTATATCTTCTAAAATCTGGTGAGTAGCTCCATCTTCGCCCAATGTAAGGCCAGCATGTGAGGCACAAATCTTTACATTTTTTTTACTGTAGGCAACAGACTGCCGAATTTGATCGTACACACGGCCGGTAGAAAAATTAGCAAAGGTTGTGGTGTACGGAATTTTACCACCGATGGTTAAACCAGCAGCAATGCAAATCATATTTGCTTCGGCAATACCGCATTGTATAAAACGTTCTGGAAACTCTTTTATAAAACCATTTAACTTCATAGACCCTAAAAGATCTGCAGTTAATGCTACAATGTTATTGTTTTTTCTGCCGGCTTCCAAAATGCCATCGCCAAAACCGCTACGGGTGTCTTTATTACCTGTTACCTGTATATCTTTTAACATAAATATTTACTTAATTTTTATTAATTGAGGCGCAAGATAATGGGTTGTTGTTAAATTAAGCGGTAGTTTTTTTACAAACTCAATTTTTGTTGTTTTTTAATTGAAGTTCCCATTTCCAGGCACTGTCCATCATATCGTCCAGATTATATTTTGGTTGCCACCCTAATTCACTTTTTGCCTTGTTATTATTGGCATAAATAGCAATAACATCTCCAGCTCTTCGTGGCCCTATTGTATAATTTAATTTAACGCCGCTAACTTTTTCAAATGCTTTAATTACTTCTAAAACGGTGTAGCCTGTGCCGGTACCCAGATTAAATATTTCGCATTTAGCCGATTGCTTTTTATTTACTAAATAATCAATTGCCAGTGTATGGGCATGTGCAATATCACAAACATGAATATAATCACGCAAACAGCTACCATCCTTTGTTTCGTAATCGCGGCCATGTATTTGCATGGCTGGTAATTTACCAATGGCAGTTTGTGTAATGGCGGGTACAAGATTGGCAGGTTTACCTAAAGGCATTTCGCCAATTAATATAGATGGGTGAGCACCTACCGGGTTAAAATATCGTAAAAGAATGGCATTAATATTATTGCTGCTAATTGTATTTGCCACAATTACTTCGCCTATTTGTTTGGTAGCTCCATAGGGCGACTCAGCTGGTTTTTGTGGGGTATCTTCTGTAACTGGTATCTTATCCGGATTGCCATACACAGTGCATGACGAAGAAAATATAAAATGCAGAACATTAAATTCCTGGGCACATTTTAAGATATTTATTAGTGAAACAAGATTGTTCTCAAAGTATAAAAGAGGCTTTTCTACTGACTCTCCAACAGCCTTATATGCAGCAAAATGTATAATGCCAATGATATCATTATTTTCCTGGAAAATAACTTTTGTTTCGCTAAGGTTACAGATATCTGTTTTATAATTTTTTATTTTTTTACCTACAATTTTTTCAGCGCCTTCTAAAATAGCCGCATCACTTCTTGAGTTGTTGTCTACAGAAATTACTTCATACCCGTTTTGTACAAGGTCTACAATAGTGTGTACACCAATATATCCGCATCCGCCCGTTACCAATATTTTACTCATGCTTTAACTGATTGAAATTTTAAGTTATGTACTTTTGAAAAAATATTATCGGCACTAATCAACATTGCATTATTTACTAAAGCAGTTGCTGCAATTATTGCATCAGGTAGTTTTATTTTATATTTCTTTCTAATCGGAACCACCTGCTTTACTAATTCTTTATTTTCCCTTGTTACCGGAAAGATTTCAATCAGTTCAATAAATTCATCAAACATGGACCTGTTTTTAATCGTAAGTTGAGGATTACTTAAAAACTCCAATTGGGTAATAACCGAAATAGAAACAACTAAATCAGGGTATAAATACTTTGTTGCAAATTTTCTATCATCGAGATAAAGCCCGACGGCATTAGTGTTGAGTAAAACTTTATTTCCACTCATTTCTAATTTTTTTTTGGTAGGCTATCCAGTCAATATTGCTGTGCATTTTACCTGAAAAATCCGCCAGCGTTTTCTTACTTGTTGTTTTTTTGGATTCTATAATTAACATCACCTCCACTTCATCCTCATAATACTTAACCGGCAGGTCAATTGTATATTTCCCTGTTTTAGTTCTTTTAGCAATTGCCTTTATTGCTTCCATCATTTATTATTTGTACAAATTTACAATATGTTTTTTACCAAAATAAAAAATCACTCATGAGTGATGAGTGATTGCAAAAAAATAGCAGAAAAGTTATTTTATAAAGAAAGAGACGATAAAATAAACAATGCCTGCAACTATAGCGCTTACCGGAATAGTTAGTATCCAGGCCCATAATAAGCTAACAGTAACACCCCACCTCACTGCGCTTAACCGCTTGGTGGCACCTACGCCAATAATAGCGCCCGTAATGGTATGTGTTGTACTTACAGGGATACCCATTTGTTCTGTCATAAATAAAGTTAAAGCACCGGCAGTTTCTGCTGCTACTCCTTCCAAAGGAGTTACCTTGGTTATTTTGGTACCCATGGTTTTTACAATCTTCCAGCCGCCACTCATTGTTCCTAAACCAATAGCAGTATAACATGCCAGTGGAACCCATGTAAGATCTTTTAATGCAGCTCCCACATCAGGATATTTTGTACTGTTATAAGCAACAAAAGCAGCCCCAATAATTCCCATTACTTTTTGTGCATCATTACCACCATGGCCAATACTAAATGCACCGGAAGAAAATAACTGTAGTTTTTTAAACATATTGCCGGTTCGGTATGCATTGGGGGTTTTAATTTTTTCTGAATAAATGTAGGCGCATATAAAAATAAACATCATTATTAAAATGCCATTTATAATAATAGAATTATCTGCTTTTCCTAATGCCTTCGACAATGCAACATCATCAACATTAGTATCTGCTTGTGTCTTAATTTTTTCGGCAAGTTTAGTTGCACCTAACGATTTGTAATCAGCCAGCATTGGCCTTGCTGCATCAACATAAGCAACAGCAGTTGTATAGGCCACTGTTTTTGAAGGATCAGTCTCTGAGTCTTTTTTTAACTTATCAATTTTATAAAACTTTACAAGGTTTTCGTCCAGTTTGTCCTGTTCAAAATGCGCAAACAAAAACCATGTGCCAATTCCTGTCAAAATAATTAAACCCACTTTTGCCCATGTATTGCGCATAATGGTAATTACTGAAATGTAAATGGAAATTACCATACCTATAAGTGGTGCAAGAAATATAAATAATACAATCTGGGTTATTTTTTTTAACTCCACTATATTTCCAATTCCGGTAAAGCCTTTTGTTAAAAATGCATGCGTAATTGCAGCGCCTGCAAACCCCCCTATTAGTGTATGGGAAGATGATGAGGGAATGCCATACCACCATGTTAATAAGTTCCAGATAATGGCCGCTATTAAACCTGCTAAAATAACCGGAAGTGTTATAAATTCCTGGTGAACTGTTTTTCCGATGGTATTTGCAACTGCATGATCTTTAAAAATAAAGTAGGCAACAAAATTAAAAAATGCCGCCCAAACCACCGCCTGAAAAGGAGTTAAGACTTTTGTAGAAACTATTGTAGCAATTGAGTTAGCTGCATCATGAAACCCATTGATATAATCGAAAATTAATGCTAAAATAACTATAACTATAAGCAGGGTCATAATATTAGTTTAGTAATTTGCTGATTAGCTAATTTGTTAATGCCATAAGGCGAATACAACCGTATTTACCATTAGCAAATCAGCATATTATCTAGTTAGTTAATTAAGTTAGGCGTATTTTACAATAATAGATTCAATAACATTTGCGGCATCTTCACATTTGTCGGTAACAATTTCCATTACCTGGTAAATCTCCCTCTTTTTTATTACTTCTTTTGCATCTGGTTCCGAAGCAAACAGGCGCTCAATGCTCATATCAAAAATATCATCAGCCTGGTTTTCTATACTGTTAATGGCAACCAATGCATCTGTTATCTGGCGCATATTTTTCATATTGCGCAATTCTGTAACCGCCTTATGTACCTGTACACAACCTACAGCTATCAATTCGGCCATTTTAAGAAAACCTGTTTCATTTGGATTAACCCTGTAAAAATTTATTTTTTTTGCAGCAGCATAAATATAATCAGCAATATCATCCAGTGAGGAGGCAAGATAATGGATGTCTTCACGGTCAAATGGAGTAATAAAGTTTTTGCCCAGTTCTGTAAAAATATTATGGGTGTAATCATCGTTTACATGCTCCATATCTTCAATTTCCTGTATCAATTTCCCTCTTTTATCAAAATCGGGTTCATTAACTACTTCCTTTAATTTGTTACCCATTTTTACAAGCTCTTCTGCAACGTTTTCAAATAGATGAAAAAATACCCTGTCTTTTGGTAAAAATATTTTAAAAATTGAGTTAAATCCCATGGCTAAAATTTTTTGGCAAAGTTGAATGAATAGCTGTTTAGAATTATAAACATTTTAAAAGGTAACAATTTGGTAACACAGAGGTAACATTAATTTGTTATTTCTTTGCGGCGAAATTTGTATATATGCTTAAGAAAAAACTGCTCTTGCTGACTGTTACGCTATTATTTTGCCAATTATTACCGGCCCAGTATTTAATGGATATGATTGATACCTCAAAAACCATGGGTAAAGATATGCTCTCATTATATAACCGTTATGATTATATAAAATTATCCGGATACCTTCAACCACAATTTCAGGTGGCAGAAACAAAGGGCCAAATAACTTATGGGGGTGGGGCTTACGCCCCTAACAGCAATACCCGTTTTATGTTACGAAGGGCAAGGTTTCTTTTTGATTATGCACGTTTTTCACAAACACTAACCGGCCCATCTGTACATTTTGTATTGCAGATTGACGCTACAGAAAGAGGCGTTAATGTAAGGGATATGTGGGGAGCAGTTTATGAAAATAAATACCAGCAATTTTCTTTTACCATGGGTTTATTTGCCCGGCCATTTAGTTATGAATTAAATTTATCGAGTGCCTTCCGTGAAAGTGCTGAACGGGGGCGTATGAGCCAGATATTGATGAATACAGAAAGAGACCTTGGGGCAATGATATCATTTGAACCAAGAAAAAGTACAAGTAAATTAAAATTTTTGAAAGTAGATTTCGGCCTCTTTAACGGCCCCGGACTTCCATCTCCAACAGACTACGACAGCCATAAAGATATTATCAGCCGGGTAGTTATAAAACCTCAAAATCTTTCTAAAAATATTACTCTTGGGGGTTCTGTGGGTATATATTACGGCGGCATTACTCAAAACACACAATATGTTTACAATGCAGCAACGGTGGCTGGTATAAAAACATTTGTTGTTGATTCATCTTTAATTAATGTAGGCAATATTGCCCCAAGAAAATATTATGGGGCAGATATGCAATTAATATTTAAAAATAAAGTTGGACTTTCTCAGCTTAGGGCCGAATTTATTACTGGTAGCCAAACTGCATCTGCTGTAAGCAGTACAACACCTGCGGCCTCTTTTACCGGTACGCAAGGTTATTATGTAAGAAATTTTAATGGCGCTTATTTTTATTTTATACAAAACCTTGGAAGTTTAAAGCACCAGGCTGTAATTAAGTACGACTGGTACGACCCAAACACTTATGTAAAGACTACTGGCATTGGAGCACCAGGCAGTAACTTTAATGCAGCTGATATTAAATATAACACCTTAAGCATTGGCTATGTTTATTATGCTACTGACAATTTGAAACTTATGTTGCAATACGATTTTATACATAATGAAATAACAGCACTTCCTGGCTTTACAGCTGATGTAAAAGATAATTTGTTAACCTGCAGGCTTCAATTCAGGTTTTAGCATATTGAATTGGAATTATTATTAAAATATTTGCTATTTTTTATTCAACTCAATGCTTATTTTTTATTTAACTGGTCCATATTATATCTTTTATCCGATTTTTTAAATGTTATTTTAATATATTTAGTCGTCCCTCAAAAAGTCATTTTTAAATTCGGGGCATAAAAATTCTTACAAACCTCTATAAAATATTTGTAGAGGAGTACCCACCTAATTATTGCCTCTGTGCGCCAGAGGTTCATTCGTCGTTTAAAATTCATGGCAGCGGCTGCAAGTATTAAATTCATATTGTCTCCCAATATTCCTTTTAAATAATTTCGGCATAAACGATAATCTTGTTTTAAGTGGCCGATAATTGGTTCTATTGCAGCTCTTTTACTGTGTTTTTTTCGTTGTGCTTTTGTAATGTTTTTATCAAGTTTGGGAATACAGATTTTCGCTGTCCTATACTCAGATTTTCCTCTGTATCCTCTATCAACAAAAACCTCTTTTGGTAATGTTCCATTTAATCTTTCGTATTGTTCTAATGCTTCGGGTATTGTTTTAGAATCGTGTAGCGTTTCTGTAAAATTTAGTGCTCCCAATATAACACCTGTGCTTTGGTCTATAATAATAGATGCCTTACTGCCAAACTCAAACTTTTTATGGTCT
>JAYVZR010000369.1:0-3804 GCA_043783135.1 Ferruginibacter sp.
TAAGGGCATTTAAAAAATAACACACTATATATTATGACTTACTGAAAATTCTTTTTATATTTAATAGGGTTAGTCAATTAAGGTATTTTTTAAAATTAAGGTTATGAAAAAAAGTATAGATAAAGAAAGAAAACAAGTAAATATTACATTAATGGTTCAAGCTAAAAGACTATTTAAAATTAGGCATCCATTAATGGACAATGTTGAATTTTTATGTAAATTATCTGATGATAATGGAGGAAATCCCGGAAGCGATGTAAGTCTATTTACATCACAGGTTTATATCAATACAAATGTTCGATGGAGAGCTGTTTGCGATGATGATTATGAAGTTGCTATTGACAGTATTATCCAAAAAGGTCAAGGCAATGACAAAATTTTTTTTCCAACAATTGCTGTTCCTGGGAAAAGGGGAAGCGTTCTAGCCAAAGTAAGAAATAAGAAAGACCTTGAAAAATTAATTCAAACTTATTCAATAAATTTATTTGTTTGGCCAAAAGACCACGATGACTTAAAAAAAGCTTATACCATTGATCCAAAATTACAAGCCAATTCATAATTGAAATCCTTAAAACATATTTTTAAAGCCTGCATAATCGCAGTCTTTTTTTTTTCAACACCTAAGCAGTGCTGCCCAGGATCAGCGTGTTGCAGATAGCCTTGTAAAAATTTATCAGAAAGGTAACCTTACAGATTCCATAAAATTTGAATTACTTAAAAATTTATCTTTCAATGAAATAAATGATCTCAGTTTATCTTTAAAATACGCTGAGGAATTGATAGCTTTTTCAAAGCTAAAAGATAATAATAAATACCTGTCCAGTGGCTATCTTCAAAAGGGAAATAAGAACAGGTTATTGGGTAATTGGAACGAGGCGCTGGACGCTTATTTCAAAGGTGTGAAAGCAGCTATTAAAGCTCACTATATAAAAGGTGAGGGATCGCTTTATATGGCAATTGCTGATATTTATTCTATTACAGATGATCATCAAAATGCAATGGTTTACTACAATAAAGCGATTGCAACCCTTCGGGAGACTGGTGACGCAGTTTCATTTGGTACTGCCATTTTAAATGCGGGTGATGATTACTTTAAAAATAAAAAGTACGATTCCGCTCTTTTATATTTCAAGAAATCAGGAATAATTTTTGAAAAAGCAAATTACTTATATGGAAAGGCCTACAGCCTTGGCAATACAGGTATGGTGTATTCAGCACAAGAAAAAAATGCCGTGGCAAAAGCAAATATCAATGAAGCTATCAGGATGCTTGAAGAACTGCAGGATTATTCGCCTATTTCGGAATACCTGATATACTTGTCTAATATCTATGTTAAAGAGAATGATTTGCCTGCAGCAATCAACTTTGCAAATAGAAGTCTGCAACTGGCAACCAGTCAAGGTTTAAAAGAACAAATAAGTACAGCAAACCTTCAACTTTCGGCGCTCTATGAAAAATCCGGTAAGTTTGGAGAAGCCTACAAATATTACAAAAATCATATTGCCTACAGAGACAGTCTTAATAACATCAAATCTGTACAAAATAAGGCAAACCTCCGCACGGATTTCGAAGTATCTCAAAAACAGGCAGAAGTGAACTTACTTAACCAGCAAAAAAAAAACCAGCATAATATTGTTATTTCGCTCATCACCATTCTTGGTTTGGGTGCAATATTACTGCTCACTTTGTACTGGTATTACAACGCTATTAAGAAGGAGAAAAAAAGATCAGAGAAACTCCTGCTTAATATCTTACCCTTTGAAACGGCCGAGGAATTAAAGCAAAATGGAAAAGTGGCTGCCAAAAAATTTGATAAGGTTACCGTATTATTTACCGATTTTAAAGAATTTGCAAAATTAGCTGAGTACCTGGAACCGGAACAGTTAGTAAAGAGTATTGATTTTTATTTTAAAGAATTTGATGCTATTATCACAAAGTACGGGCTTGAGAAAATTAAAACAATTGGTGATTCCTACATGTGCGCCTGTGGCCTGCCAACCGCAAATCAAACAAATGCCAGGAATATTATAAATGCTGCAAAGGAAATGATAGATATCGTAAACAGCGAGCTGAAATCCGAGGATAATCTTATCCATTTTGAAATAAGAATTGGTGTACACACAGGGCCGGTGGTAGCTGGTATTGTTGGCATAAAAAAATGGCAGTACGATATCTGGGGCGATACGGTAAATATTGCGTCACGGATGGAATCAATGTCGGAGACTGGAAGAGTGAATATGTCTGAAACTACCTACAATGAAATAAAAGATGAATTTGACTGTGAATACAGGGGAGAGATTCAGGTAAAAAACAGGGGGCTGATGAAGATGTATTTTCTGGGTAAATAAAACCATATAGTCAACTTTTTCAGAATAGGCCAGTATAAATTTTAATCAGAAAAATAATTATAAATACTTTTTTATTTTCTTAATTTCACTCCTCTTTTATATTCCAATAATTTTATACCTTGCCAAATATGATAGTAATAAAAAGTCATCAAGAATTTGAAGCATACACGGGTAAGGAATTAGGTGTTTCGCCCTGGCATACACTTACACAGGAACAGATTAATAAATTTGCTGATGCCACCCTGGATCACCAATGGATACACACGGACCCCGAAAGAGCTAAAACCGAAAGCCCCTTCAAAGCAACAATAGCACATGGCTATCTTACACTTTCTCTTGTTCCTTTTTTTTGGAAACAAATTGTAGATGTTCAAAATCTTAAGATGGAAGTGAATTATGGAATTGAGCATATTAAGTTTGGGCAGGCAGTGGTTGTTGACAGCCAAGTCAGGTGCAGGGTTTCGCTCTCATCAATCATTAATTTAAGAGGTGTAACCAAGGCTACACTATTTATTCAATTAGAAATTAAGGATCAGCAAAAACATGCTTTTGCCGGTGACGTAGTATTTCTATATCATTTCATTTAATAGCCCGGTACTGGTTTCCTTAAGCACAAAATGCACTTAAATAATTTCCATTAATTAACTTATTTTTTTTATTAGTAGGCAGGGATAGCCTTTGCCTTTATATCAGTAGCAACAGGGTAAACCGGAGCCATCGGATAATTGCTTCTTTCCACACTGATGCTTCCGGAGATAGAAAATGTTTTGGCGTCATTAACATACTGAAGCCCCAACGAAGCACTTGAATACATATTGAGGCTATTTGAGTTGAAGCTATTGTTTGGATTGCCTTTATAAGCAGTACCATAATAAGGTTGGTTGAAGGAAACATAAGCCGGTGCAACAGATACGTTGGCGAAGGCGTACAAATTATTGTTTAGCCTGCGGTTTACCTGCAGACCTATAGGAGCTTCAAAAATGGAAGCACTGCCATTCTTAAAAAAAATAAAGCTGGTGGAGAGGCCAATATACCTGTTAAAAGACCATTTCTTTTTTGAGAGGCTGTCATCCAAATGCATATCATTTGCAAAGTTTGCCCTTTGATTATACCCAATAAGACTTCCGGGTAATACTGTTTGCGCCTTTACCTGGGTTGTAAACAAAACGAAGGCTAATAAAATGATTTTGGACATGCAATAAGATTAGAGTGTAAAAATACGGTTTATTGATTTAATACACACTTTTTGCTTCAAGGTTACCATACCAGGTAATTAGATGCTGTGGCTGATAGCAAAACAGCTATTAAGGCCTCCTGTTCCGGCCTGGTGAGCAATGTGGATACCAGGTTGAATTGCTAAGGGTGCATTTAAAATTGTCGCCGTAAAAATCACTAAATTAGGCAAACCAAACTACCAACCCATGACGGAAGCAAACTTTATTGCCTTAGCTAAAAA
>JAYVZR010000370.1:0-3800 GCA_043783135.1 Ferruginibacter sp.
TTGTATTACACCCGAAAGAAACTATACATTTTAAAATATAAAACCTAACCATTGCTCAAAAGTTTCCGATATCTATTATTGCCTTTATCTTTTTTATACAGTATTATATTGTACATAAGAAATAAGCTGTTCGATAAAAATTATTTAAAATCGGCATCATTTAATTTCCCGGTAATTTGTGTTGGTAACCTTGCTGTAGGCGGCACCGGAAAAACGCCCATGGTAGAATACCTGATCAGGATTTTAAAAAATGATTATTCCATTGCAACCCTTAGCAGGGGCTATAAAAGAAAAACAAAAGGCTATGGCATAGCCAATGAAAACTCCACAGCCCTTGATATTGGTGACGAACCCATGCAGTTTCATTTAAAGTTTCCGGAAATAAGTGTAGCTGTTGGAGAAGAAAGGCTGGATGCCATTCCGCAATTACTGCACGACAGGCCGCAATTACAGGTCATTATTTTAGACGACGCTTTTCAGCACCGCCAGGTAAAAGCAGGGTTAAATATTTTATTAAGTGATTATACAAATTTATATACCCGTGATTTTTTATTGCCCGGCGGCGACCTGCGTGATGTAAAAATAAGCGCAGCAAGGGCCGACATTATTGTTGTTACCAAATGTAAACATAACCTTAGTGAAGAAGAAAGGGAACTGTTGATAAAAGAATTAAAACCAGCCGCACACCAGCAGGTGTTTTTTACTGAAATTTTATATACGCATCCTTATCATCTTTTTGCAAAAAACGAAATTGATATTTCCAACAAAGCCGATATATTGCTTGTTTGTGGCATTGCCAACCCAAAACCATTGAATGAATTTTTAACAGCCCATGTTCATTCCTACGATTTATTGCCTTATCCAGATCACCATATTTTTAACAGTGACGACCTGGCAGAAATAAAAAAACATTTTAATAAAATGCAATCGGCCAATAAAATTATTTTAACAACAGAAAAAGACGGGGTGAGGCTGAAGAAATTTAAAAATGAGCTAAAAGATTTTCCCCTGTATGTCTTACCAATACAGCATTCTTTTATGTTTAATGATGCAGAAAAATTTTGCGATATTATAACCGGCTTTATCGGCTCCTTTGATCAAAAAATACAGCAATTTAATTAAATACGGCTCTTTATTTGGCAATAGCAATTTTTACTTTTTTATTTTTTATTTTCTCTTCTTTTATAAGTTCTAGAACCTCTCCAACTTTTAGTTTACGCACTGCTACAAACGAAAAAAAATCTTTTACTTCTATTAAGCCGATATCATCTTTCTTCAATTGGCCCTTATTGGATAAAAAACCGACAATATCAATTTTGTTCACTTTGTCTTTTTTACCAGCCGCAATAAATAAAGTTGACCATTTGGGCTTTTCGGGTAATTCAATTCTTTCGGGCAATTCTATTTCTTCCACCTTGCCTGTAATATAGGCGGGCAGCTTTTCTTCTTCAGATAATATCAATACAGATTTACCGCCGGCTTCCATCCTTGCCGTTCTGCCATTGCGGTGTGTGTACACATCTTCTGTTGCCGGTAAGTGGTAATGAATGATGTATTTAATATCGGGTATATCCAAACCCCTTGAAGCAAGATCGGTTGTTACCAATACATTGGAAGTGCCATTTTTAAATTTACACATCGCACTTTCCCGTTCCTGCTGTTCCATACCACCATGATAAAATACATTTACAATTCCTTTTTCTTTTAAAAGGTTGCTGGTACGTTCTACAGATTCCCGGTGATTGCAGAATACGATCATTGATTTGTTACCAATAGAGCAAATAAGCCTGAATAACGTTTCTGATTTATCTTTTTCAGGAGATAGAACAGTTCTTATTACCAGTTCGTCTTCTTCCAGTTTATTTGTTATAGCGCCTAAAAAATTAAGCCTTACCGGGTTTGTAATACCAATAAAATCGGGGATGCGGACTGATTCTGTGGCTGAGGTCAACATTCTTTTTTTAACAGAAGGCAGCGAGCTAATTATAAATGACATTTCTTCCTGAAAACCCAACTCCAGCATTTTGTCAAATTCGTCTAACACCAAGGTAGTAATGGCTTCTACAGCAAAATTATTTCTGCGGATATGATCTGCAACCCTGCCCGGCGTACCAATGATAAGGGCAGGAGATTGCACCAGGTTATTTTCTTCGGTTTCTCTTTTATGCCCGCCATAGCAAACAGTAACCTTATAACCCGTAGCCATTTTTCTAAACACTTCATCAATTTGTATGGCCAGCTCACGGGATGGAACTAAAATTAATGCCTGTACTTTTTTGCTGGTGTTTGTAAGTTTTTGCACAACAGGTAATAAAAATGCCAGCGTTTTACCCGAACCGGTAGAAGATAATAATATTACCCCGTCGGCATCTTCATTGGCTTTTAAAGCCGCAAGCTGCATTTCGTTAAGCGCCCTAATTTGTAGACTGGCTAATATATTTTCTTTTGAAGGGTGATTTTTTTGCATGTTGGTAAAAGTAGCACTATTTCACGCAAAGAAACTAAGGATACAAAGTACACAAAGAAATATGTACGCTTTGAGTACTTTGTTTTCTTTGCCCACTTTGTGAGAAATATTATTGAAGAGGTACACTAAAACTACCTTCAGTTACCTGTTTTAACTTACCGCCTGGCAAACTGGAATCGCTAACCGTTCCGCTAAAAATACCGGCTATTCTTGTAGCAGTTCTGCTGGTTACGGTAATAGTGAATGGCGTTTCTGTAACGCCTGAAGCTGCATCCCAGCTTATGCCTGCGGTATCTGTATAAGAAACTAAATATAAATTACCCGCTGCAATGGTAGTTGCATCAAATTTATCGCCGGTTGTAACTGCTGTAGTTCCAAATTTATTCAGAGATATGAAAAAATTTTCAAAAGAACTATTTGATATGTTTCCTGAAATGTCAACCGACATTATCTGGGGGATTGGTGGATTTGCCTGAGTAGTACTTTTTGAAGCTTTTGCCTCAAAATTAAAATTTGTCAAAACCCCATCAATTTTACATTTTATAAAATTATCCTGCACAGGTTCCGCGGCTGTATAAGTAATTGCAAAATTACACCCGTTAGTACCCGGTGTATAAGTAAAAGAACCCGTAGCAAGCGGCGTTCCAGTACCGGTTAAAATTACTGTTTGCAGACCGGTGCTAAAAAAAACGCTTTCACCCGAAAAAATTATTCCGTTAATAGCTGCTGTTGAAATAAGATAAGTACCAGGGCTGGTAACATTCACCTGCAATACTACAAAATTATCGCCCCTAACTGGGGTGCCAGCAACATATTTACCGTTTATTACCGGCGTGCTGCAATTTCCGGGCGCTCCAACATAATCGTATACGGCTGTTCCTGAATTTGACCCATAATTAATGGAACCCTCATAACTGTATTCTTTTTGACAGGAAGCAAAAATTACCAGGATAGATAAAAAAGAAAAAAATGCTTTCAACTTTGTTTTCATACTGAGCTTGTATTAATAAAAAATTAGCTGCCTATTATACAAATATAAAGAACATAATCAGAACGATTTTTTTTAAGGAAGATTATACAGCAAATCTGTGGGTAAAAATATGCAAGTGTGGATTGTACTTATAATATGAGGGATTGACTTGCCTGCACTGTATTAATCATAAAAAGAACAATTAAAAAAGCCTATAATTAATATTATGTTAAACAGGCGCACAATGCCCGCCCACCCTTTGCTTCATGTATTATGTATTTTTTCCCTTGCCACGAGCGAGTCATTATGTTTTATGATTTTAGCGGTTTATATTAGCGGACTTAAAACAGCCGCTATATGGAT
>JAYVZR010000371.1:0-10107 GCA_043783135.1 Ferruginibacter sp.
CAAAAATCCTGATTCGTTTTTTGCTGGTTCGTATAAATCTTTCCAATGTTTAAGTTCACTTTTATTTTCAATAAAGTGAGCCTGGTTTTTTTTAGTGAAAGTATTGTATAAAGAGGAAGAGGCTGCAGCCGATTTTCTTTCCTCCGTAAATGGTTTGCTGACTGCATCTGAATGCTGAATAGACGCATCTAATTCAAAATCCAGTGTGGGCGAAATGCTGAATTGTGCCAGCGCATGTTTAACCGCACTCTGTACAAAAGCGTACACAATTTTTTCATCTTCAAACTTTATTTCCTGTTTTGTGGGGTGAACATTGATATCAATCTGCGACGGATCCAAATCAATAAATAAAGTGTACATCGGAAAACTATCCTTTGCAATCATTTCTGCAAAGGCGCCCATTACTGCATGGTTCAGGTAAGCGCTTTTTATAAACCGGTTGTTTACAAAAAAGTATTGGTCGCCCCTGGTTTTTTTTGCAGTTTCGGGTTTGCCCACAAAACCATAAATATTCATATAATCACTTTGCTCCTGCACACTTACCAGTTTGGCATTGTAATTATTACCCAATATTTGTACAATACGTTGTTTTAAAGTGCTTCTTTCTAAATGAAAAACCTGCTGGCCATTACTGGTCAGTGAAAAGAAAACATCCGAAAAAGCCATGGATACCCTGGTAAACTCATCTACAATATGCCGCAATTCAGATGGGTTGCTTTTTAAAAAATTTCTTCGGGCAGGAACATTAAAAAATAAATTTTTCATAGCAATACTGGTGCCCTGCTGCATGGCGACAGGCTCCTGTTTTTTTACCAGGCTGTTATCAATTTCGATATACGTACCGGTAGTATCTTCTGCTTTCTTCGACTTTAATTCAACCTGTGCCACAGCTGCAATACTCGCCAGCGCTTCTCCCCTAAACCCCATTGTTTTAATATGAAAAAGATCATCGATATTTTTAATTTTAGAAGTGGCATGTCTTTCAAAACTCATCCGGGCATCTGTTTCGCTCATGCCTTTGCCATTATCAATTACTTGTATAAGAGCCTTGCCTGCATCATTTACAATCAGTTTAATTTCGGTGGCGCCTGCATCTACTGCATTTTCCAATAATTCTTTTACAGCGCTGGCCGGCCGCTGAATTACCTCACCTGCTGCAATTTGATTGGCAATATTATCTGGTAATAATTGAATGATGTCGGGCAAAATTTCTCCTTTATTTTTTATAAAATTACGTAGATAATAGATGGTTTAATCCCAAATATCTAAGAGGTTAACATCGATGGTACAATTATCGAGTAGTATAAAATGGTATGTTTCAGGGTTAACTGATACAGGTTCGTATTGAGCCTGGTTAAATTCATAAATTTCTAATTTCTTAAACTGTGTATCAACAATCAGGTAATATTTTACTTTTTGTGAATGATAGAGCTCCATTTTTTCGCCCCGGTCTTTGGAAGCAGTAGCAGGGGATAATATTTCCAACACTAATACAGGGGGAAAATCGAGGAATTTTTTTTCAATTTTATCGCAAACAATCAATAAATCAGGCTGTACAATGGTATCTTCTTTTATCTTCCAATCTAATGGCTGAAATAATTTGCAATTTTTACAACTCTTAAGTGCTTTTACAAATTCAAAACTTAGCAATACACTTGCACTTTGATGTGCTGGTACTGGTGCCGGACTCATGGCATAAGGCATGCCTCCAATTAATTCCCAACGGCCTTCCCATTGGCAATAATCTTCATAAGTATAATATGGCCGATATTTTTCAGCAATTGACATGATGTAAAGTTAAAAAATATTTTCTGAACTCATCTCTATTGAAATGTACTTAATTTGTGTTGTATATTTTTACTTATGATAAGAGCTTTTTTTTTATTTTCTATTTTGCAATTGGGGTTTTTGATAGCAAAAGCACAAAGCAGTTTAAACCGTCAAAAACCTGCACAGCAATGGACAGATAGTGTGTTTAACAGCCTTTCACCAGACCAGCGCATTGCCCAGCTGATGGTATTGCGCCTGTCTGCTTACGACTCTAAAACCAAGACTCCTATTTATTACGACAAGGAAGTTTCTGAAGCAATAAGAAAATACAATGTGGGCGGTATCTGTCCTTTCCAGGGTAATCCTGTACAATTGGCCACCATTATTAATTACCTGCAGGGCTTGGCACAAACACCGCTTATAACCTGTATTGATGCAGAATGGGGAATAGGTATGCGGCTGTTTGATAGCGTAACTGCACTGCCTCATCAAATGATGCTGGGCGCTATGCAGGATGCTTCCATTATTTATCTGTATGGCAAAATTGTGGGCGGGCAATGTAAACGTTTAGGAATTAATGTTAACTATGCGCCGGTAGTAGATATCAATAACAACCCCAATAACCCGGTAATTAACGACCGTAGTTTTGGTGAAGACAAATACAAAGTAGCATTGTATGGAATAAAGTATATGCAGGGCATGCAGGATGTTGGCGTAATGGCCTGCGCCAAACATTTTCCGGGGCATGGCGATGTGGCGGTGGATTCTCATTTGGACCTTCCGGTAATTAATAAATCAATAGCACAATTAGATTCACTGGAACTTTATCCTTTTAAAGAAATATTTAAAGCAGGTATTGGCAGTGTGATGATGGCCCATTTATTTATTCCGGCAATTGACAGTACACCAAATACGGCATCCTCTATTTCCAATAAAAATGTAAGCGGTTTAATGCGCACGGCAATAGGTTTTCAGGGATTAACTTTTACCGATGCACTGGAAATGCAGGGTGTGCAAAAATATTTCCCCGGTGGAGCCGCATCTGTACAATCGCTTATAGCAGGTAATGATATGCTTTGTTTGCCCGGCAACGTTGATTCAACCATACAAAAAATAAAAGCTGCTATTGACAATAAAGAATTAAGCTGGCAGGATATTGAGTTCCATTGTAAAAGAGTTTTAATGGCCAAATATATATATGGAGTCAACCATTTTGTGCCCATTAATACCGCTAATATTACGATTGATTTAAACAGGGATGTTCCGGCTATGAAAAAGTTGGTGGCAGAAAACACCATCACTTTATTAAATAAAACAAGTGATGATTTTTTTCCGCTGGTAACCGATACAAAAAAACCAAATACTGATATTGCGTACGTTGGTATTGGAATCAACATCGATAATGCTTTTGCAAAAAGAATGCGCCTTGATTTTAATGCACCTGTTTATTATTTTGATTATAACCAGGATTCATCAAAGATTGCATCATTGGTTGCATTATTAAAAACCCGGTATAAAAATGTGGTGATAGGCATTCATAATTACAGCCGCAGGCCTGCCGGTAATTTCGGTTTCACCGCTTCTGCCATTGAGCTGGCAACACAGTTACAACAGCAAACCAACTGTATCAGTTTTGTTTTTGGTAATCCTTATGCCATCAAAAATTTTTGTACAGCTAAAAATATAGTGGCTTGTTACGAAGATGATGAATACACGCAAAATGCAGCAATCGATTTTTTGGAGGGAAAAATTGCAGCCAAAGGAAAACTACCGGTATCAGTATGTGATGCTTATCCTTTTGGCAGCGGCATCAACACCACTGTTGCTGTTTTGCCTACTGTAAACCCGGCAGAGCTTTGTTTAGATATTGTACGGCTAAGCAGTATTGATTCAATTGCTAATAATGCCATCAGCCTTGGCGCTACTCCCGGCTGTGTTGTGCTGGTAGTTAAAGACGGCAAGATTGCCTACCAAAAAGCCTTCGGTAATTTTCAGTACGATAATTGTATGCCAGTAACAACTGCATCGGTTTATGATATGGCATCGGTTACTAAAATTTGTGCTACTACCATTTCTTTAATGAAATTGTATGAAGCAGGAAAAATTGACCTTAAAAAAAAACTGGGCGATTACCTTCCAATGGTAAGAGGCACCAATAAAGAACACCTTTTAATTGAAAATATTTTATTACACCAGGCCGGGCTTGTACCTTATATTCCTTTTTACAAAGAAACTATTGATGCTACAGGTGTACCCTTTGTAAAATATTATTCCAAACAAAAGAATGATTCTTTCAGTATAAGGGTGGCAGATAATTTATTTATGCGGAACGACTGGAGGGATACTATGTACTACCGCATTTTACAAAGCCCGCTTACTGCGCCTGACAAATATGTGTATAGTGATAATGATTTTATTTATTTGGGAAAAGTAGTAGAAGCGCTTAGCGGTATGCCATTAAATGAATTTGCAAAAAAAGAATTTTATGCACCATTGGGCTTAACATCAACAGGTTTTATGCCTAGGGAATATTTGCCGCTAAACAGGATAGCGCCAACAGAAAATGAAAAGCAATTCCGCTTGCAATTGATAGAGGGAGATGTGCATGATCCGGGTGCGGCAATGTTTGGTGGCGTGAGTGGCCATGCCGGTTTATTCAGCGATGCTTATGGTATTGCGGTTATTATGCAAATGCTGTTAAATGGAGGGGAGTTAAATGGCAAACGTTATTTTAAAAAAGAAACAGTAAATCTTTTTACAGCATATCATAGCAGTATAAGCCGCCGTGGTTATGGCTTTGATAAACCAGAGAAAGATAATGCAACACGTCCGGAACCTTATCCCTGTCTTTCTGCATCACCCCTCAGCTTTGGCCATACAGGCTTTACCGGTACATGTACATGGGTAGACCCTGAAAAAAAATTGGTATATGTATTTTTAAGCAACAGAGTTTCTCCACAGGGAGATAATTCACTTCTTTTAAAAATGAATGTACGCCCCAAAATACAGGAAGCAATTTACAAAGCGATGATAGCGCATTGACAAAATAATAATAAGAGTTCTATTTTTAAATTGCCGAAAACTTAACTAAAATTCAAAACCTGGCAATAAAAAAGTAATCAATAATTCGAGTAATTCGTGTTTAAAAATTCGTGTATTTGATTTACTAAGGTTTAAATTTGATTTTACTTATTAAAACGATTGTTATTTATGTCATACTCCTACCAAATAAAATCTTTAGAAGAATATAAGAAAGCTTATAAAGAAAGTGTAGACAACCCGGATAAATTTTGGGGAACTATCGCTGAAAATTTTCAATGGCGCAAAAAATGGGATAAGGTATTGGACTGGAATTTTACAGAACCCAAAATTGAATGGTTTAAAGGCGGCAAACTTAATATCACCGAAAACTGTATCGACCGCCATTTAAAAACAATGGCAGATAAGCCTGCCATCATCTGGGAACCCAATAACCCCGAAGAAAGAGTAAGGGTGGTTACCTATGCCCGCTTGCACAAAAGGGTTTGCCAGGTGGCACAAATGCTGATTAATAACGGCGTAAAAAAAGGCGACCGTGTTTGCATTTATATGGGCATGGTGCCCGAGCTGGCATATGCAGTGCTGGGCTGTGCAAGAATTGGTGCCATTCATAGTGTGGTGTTTGGTGGCTTTAGCGCACAAAGCATTGCCGACAGGCTTGATGATGCACAGGCCGAATTTATTATTACCTGTGATGGCGCTTATCGTGGCGGGAAAGACATTCCATTAAAAGCAGTAATTGATGATGCACTCATCGGCAACAAAACAATAAAAAAAGTAATTGTTTATACCAGAACAAGAACGCCTGTTTCTATGATAAAAGGAAGGGATGTTTGGTGGGAAGATGAAATGGAATTTGCAGAAACGCAGGTAGAAAAAGATGGCGTAGTTTCTTTTCCTGCGGCAGAAATGGATGCAGAAGACCCTTTGTTTATTTTATACACTTCCGGCAGTACCGGTAAACCTAAAGGAGTGGTACATACCATTGCGGGTTATATGTTATGGACTAACTACACTTTTGTAAATGCATTTCAATACCAGCAGGGCGATGTACATTTTTGTACTGCAGATATTGGCTGGATAACGGGGCATAGTTATATTGTTTACGGGCCACTGAGTGCAGGCGCTACTTCATTAATGTTTGAAGGCATACCTACCTGGCCCGATGCTGGGCGTTTTTGGGATATTGTTGACAAACATAAAGTGAATTGTATTTATACCGCACCTACAGCCATCAGAAGTTTAATGAGCTTTGGCGAAGAACCATTGAAGGGGAAAGATCTGTCTTCTTTAAAAGTATTAGGCACCGTTGGCGAACCTATCAATGAAGAAGCATGGCATTGGTATGATGAAAATATCGGGAAGAAAAACTGCCCCATTGTTGATACATGGTGGCAAACAGAAACCAGCGGGGTTTTAATATCGAATATTGCTGGTGTTACACCTTCCAAGCCAAGCTGGGCAACACTGCCTATGCCGGGGGTACAGCCATTGCTTGTAGATGAAAATGGAAATGAAGTAACAGAAAAAGATGAGAATGGCCTCACTAAAGGCAACCTTTGCATTAAGGCACCCTGGCCGGGAATATTAAGAACTACCTGGGGTGACCATGAGCGTTGCCGCATCAATTATTTTGCTACATACCCCGGCTTATATTTTACTGGTGATGGTGCGTTAAAAGACCGTGATGGTAATTACCGCATCACGGGCAGGGTGGATGATGTGTTAAACATCAGCGGCCACCGCATTGGAACTGCGGAAGTAGAAAATGCCATCAATATGCATTCGGGTGTGGTGGAAAGTGCTGTGGTTGGTTACCCGCATGATATAAAAGGACAGGGCATTTATGCGTATGTAATTTACAACGGCCATCATGGCGATGAAGATTTAAGAAGAAAGGATATCAGTCTGACAGTTGCAAAAATTATTGGTGCCATTGCCAAACCTGATAAAATACAATTTGTATCCGGACTGCCAAAAACAAGAAGCGGCAAAATAATGCGGCGGATTTTAAGAAAGATTGCAGAAGGTGAAACAGCCAACCTGGGCGATACCACTACTTTACTTGACCCGGATGTGGTGGAAGAAATTAAAAATGGCAAATTATAAACTATGAAACGATTTCTTAAGGGAGTATTTAAGCTGCTTGTTTTGCTGTTTATTTCCCTAAATATTATCACTGCATTTCATGCATATAAGTTTACCCATTTTTATGATGCCAATGAAATAACGGTAAAACAGCATAAGAGTGGATTGGATATTACAAAAGAAATATTGTTTGGTATCAATGCACCCAAAAAGGTCAATACCATAGTGGCAGATTCAAGTTTTGAAACCGTTTACCTTACCACAAAAGACAATTTAAAATTGCAGGGATGGTATTTAAAAACTGATAGTGCAGCCAAAGGAACTGTGCTGATGTTTCATGGCCACGGAAGCAGCAAATCGGCCATTTTTTTGGAGTCGCAGGAGTTTAGAAAAATGGGGTATAATACCTTTTTGATAGACTTCAGGGCGCATGGCAGCAGTGGCGGCAATACCACTACCATTGGTTATTTTGAAGCGGAAGATGTATTGCTGGCCTATGATTTCGTGAAAAATAAAGGTGAAAAAAATATAGTGCTTTGGGGTATATCAATGGGCGCGGCCACCATTACAAAAGCTATTAGCGATTATGGCATACAACCCAGTAAAATTATTTTAGAAATGCCTTATGGATCTATTTTACAGGCTGCAGAAGGAAGAATAAAAATGATGCACCTGCCACCTGAACCATTGGCAATGCTTATTGGTTTTTGGGGAAGCGTAGAAAATGGTTTTTGGGTATTTAATATGAAGCCAACAGAGTTTGCAAAAAAAATAGACTGCCCTGTTTTGTTGCAATGGGGTAAAAATGATCCACGGGTAACCGAGGCAGAAATTGATTTGATTTATGCCAACATTACTGCCCCCAAAAAATTAGTGGTTTTTGAAACTGCTGCTCATGAATCTTTGTGCAAAAAAGAAAATGATAAATGGATGAAAGAAGTGCAAAGTTTTTTGAACAATTAATATTGTACCCATGAATCCTAAAAATATTTTCATTACCGATTATATCTATTCTTTACCCGAAGAAAAAATTGCAGCATTTCCTTTGCCAGACAGGGATGCATCAAAGTTGCTGGTATATAAAAACAATGCTATCAGCGAAGATACCTACCAAAATATAGCCGCTTATTTACCAGAAAAAAGTTTACTGGTTTTTAATAATACCAAAGTAATACCTGCAAGGATTTTGTTTCAAAAGCCAACGGGTGGTATCATTGAAATTTTTTGCCTTGAACCTTATGAAGCCATCAGCGAGTACAGCACTATCATGAATAAAAAAGAAAAAGTACGCTGGAAATGTATGATTGGCGGAATCAGCAAATGGAAAGAGGGAGCGCTGGTTAAAACAATCAGCAATCAGCAGTTAACAATCAAATTAAAAGTTAGCCTTATTGAAAAATTGCCAGATGCTTATGTGGTTGAATTTGAGTGGCAGCCTGCACAATTAAGTTTTGCTGAAGTGATTGCACAAATGGGCAATATTCCTTTACCACCTTATATAAAAAGAGAGTTAGAAGATGCTGATAAAGAAAGATACCAAACTATTTACGCTGCATTTGATGGATCTGTAGCAGCACCAACCGCAGGGCTGCATTTTACAGAAAGGATATTTACATCGCTGAAAGAAAAAAATATCGAGAACTTTTTTGTAACACTGCATGTAGGAGCAGGTACTTTTAAACCTGTAAAGGCTAACACTATGCAAAAGCATGAAATGCATGCAGAATGGATTGATGTAACAAAGGACACAATAAAAAAACTGGCTGAAAATATTGGAAATATTATTGCTGTTGGCACCACTTCATTACGCACTATGGAAACATTGTACTGGATGGGTGCAAAAACAATCCTGTTTCCCGAAAGCACAAGGGAAGAATTGACCATTCATCAATGGGATGTGTACGAAGAACCAATGGTGTCTTCAAATGTTTTAGCAGAAGATGCGCTGGCATCATTATTAGGCTGGATGCAGAAAAATAATTA
The DNA here is from genome assembly GCA_043783135.1 of Ferruginibacter sp. Taxonomy (GTDB): domain Bacteria; phylum Bacteroidota; class Bacteroidia; order Chitinophagales; family Chitinophagaceae; genus Ferruginibacter. The sequence goes on from JAYVZR010000371.1 coordinate 8,881, forward strand.
CGAAAGTATATTTGCAAAAACGCAGATATTAATTGCTCCCGGTTACCATTTTAAAATAGTAAATGCCCTCATTACAAATTTCCATCAGTCGCAATCAACCTTGCTTTTACTCGTTGCCGCAGCCATTGGAAGCAAGTGGAAAAATATTTATGATTATGCTTTAAATAATGAGTTTAGGTTTTTAAGCTATGGCGACGGGAGCTTATTATTTATTGCAAATACCACAAATAAAGGATTAACCACAGAGTAACACGGAGTTTTGCACAGAGTTTCACAGAGAAAAGAAATAAAAAACTCAGAGCAACTCTGTGGTAAAAAAGTAAAGTAAAGTTTAAGGCTGTATGGTAACAGGTGTACCAATGGGGATATAGCTAAACAGGTCTTTCATTTCGGTATATTTTACAGAAATACAACCATCGGTCCAGTTATAAAAATTGTCTATCGTCCATTCTTCTTCTGGTCTTGTAGCATGTATGGCGATGCCATCACCAATCCTGGCATTTTTTGGAATCAATCCTTTTAGCTTGCGTGCCTGAAATTTTTGATAGCTATCATTGTTGGGGTAATTTAATAATAACTCGGGCCCCCATTTAGGGTGTATTTTTTTAAGAATCACTTTAAAACTTCCGTTGGGTGTTTTTTTATCGCCTTCCTTCATTTTATCGCCAAGGTCTTTGCCCCCAAAAACTACCGGGTAAGTAGCATACCATCCATCTTCATCATATACTTTTAACTCGTAATCACTTTTATCAATAATTATATAATAGGGGTTTTCAACACTATCAACTTTTATGGGTTTTTTTACAATTGCAGTATGGTTAGCTTTTTTTGTACCTGTTTTCTTTTTAGATCTGGCAGGAACAAAAGCCATCAGCAAAAAAACTGAACATAGGATAAAAAACGGAATAATAGTTTTTAAGCGCATATAACTATTTAATTTGCTATCTATAGTCAAACGACGTACCAAAACAATTATTTCAGCATGTGGATAATGTTAACAAAAAAATAATTATCTATATACAATAAATGCCATCCTTTTACAGATGGCATTTATAAAATGATTTAAAGCTCACTATTAGAAAAACCCTAACCGTATCCCAATAACATAACTGTGCATATCTAATCCTGTTTCAAAAATAGAAGCTGGGGTATATGAACCATATAATTTTACAGGCCCCAAACCAATTTCTGCTATATAGGAAAATTTAAATTGTTGCATGCCGTAGT